>JASHWA010000630.1 GCA_030044325.1 Bryobacteraceae bacterium | reverse complement strand
AGCATTCTGCCGCCGATGAGACCCGCGAAACGCCTGCTGGTGCGCTGCTGCCGCTATTACCAGCGCTTCCGTTTTTGGCTCGCCCGGATGGTCGATGAAGGTTGGCATCCCTTGCGAACCGCCGGTACAGCGCGGCTGCTGCGCGTGCGCGATCGCCAACGGCGCCGCTGGCGCGGGTTGCCGCGCAGCCACGGCGACGCCGTGATCGCGGCCATGGCCGGTTATCATCCGCTCGGCTGGGATGGACCAATGGTGCACATCTGGGCGGCGGAGCGTCCTCGCGGACGCTTTCAAGATCCCCAATTCCTGTACGGGTATTTTTCGCCGCGCGGATTCGCCTTTTACCAGGTGCCCGGCAATCATCTGTCCATGTTTTCCGAGCGCAACCTTGCGGCCTTAGCGCGCATTTTTGAGAGCGAGCTCACGGCGTTTTCGCCGTCGTCCTGTGAAGCGGTCGGCAATCGCGCGAGCTGATCCGGATTCGGCGGCTTCGATAGAATATTCGAATGGCTTCTATCGCCGAACGATCTTTGCTTCAGCCGGCGGATATTCCCAATCGCCGCGCTCGCTTTCGCAGCAGCCGGACCTTGCGCTTCACCGAAAGCGTCATTCGAGAGATGACGCGGCTGGCGGCGCAGCATCAGGCCGTCAATCTCGCGCAGGGTTTTCCCGATTTTCCCGCGCCGCAGATCTTGAAGGACGCCGCGCGCGACGCCATCGCCGCCGATGTCAATCAATACGCGATCACCTGGGGCGCCAAGCCGTTTCGCGACGCGATCACGGCCAAATATAAGCGCACCTACGGAATCGAGCTCGATCCGGAGCGCGAAATCACCGTGTGCTGCGGTTCCACCGAAGGCATGATGGCTTCGCTGATGGCAACCCTCAATCCCGGCGATGAAGTGGTGATTTTCGAGCCGCACTACGAAAACTACGGTCCCGACACGCTGCTTTCCGGAGCCGAACGCAAATTCGTCAATCTTCGTCCGCCGGACTGGCGCTTCGACCCGCAGGAGCTGCGCCGTGCGTTTTCGAATAAAACCAAAGCGATCATTTTATGTTCCCCGAACAATCCGACCGGGCGCGTTTTCGACAGAAAAGAGCTCGAACTCATCGCCCAATTGTGCCAGGAGTTCGACGCGCTGGCGATCACGGATGAAATCTACGAGCACATCTTATATGACGGCGTCGAGCACATTCCCATCATGTCGCTGCCGGGAATGCGCGAGCGCACCATTCTGGTGAACAGTCTGAGCAAGACGTACGCGGTCACCGGATGGCGCGTGGGGTGGGTGCTGGCTGCGCCCGATCTCACCGATTCGATCCGCAAGGTGCACGATTTTCTGACCGTCGGCGCCGCCGCGCCGTTGCAGGAAGCGGGAACCGTGGCGATGAACCTGCCCGAGGAGTATTACGCCAACCTGGCTCGCGATTACGGAGAGCGCCGCGATGCGATGCTCCAGGTGCTCGACGAAACCGGGTTCAAACCTGTGCGTCCGCAGGGCGCTTATTACATCATGGCGGACATTTCCGGCTTCGGATACGCGGACGACATGGCGTTTGCGCGGCACCTGATTGAGGATCTGAAAGTCGCCGCGGTGCCGGGATCGAGCTTCTTTGAAAATCCGGCCGAAGGCGCACACCTGATCCGCTTCTGTTTTTGCAAAAAATATGAGACCCTGAAGGTAGCGCGAGAGCGCCTTCAGAAAATTTAATTGACCGCGGTAGATCACCCGGGTTCGTTCGACGAGTTTTGGAGGTTTCATGTCGACATATCTTCTCCCGGAACACGTGGCCCGGCAGGACGGAACCGGCGCAGTCCTGGCGCTGGAGAAATCGTGCGGCAAGCCTGTGCTGCTTACGCTGGGCATTACAAGGAGTCTCGAGCAGGAAAGTCTGGAAGTTTCCATCTGGGGATCAGCGGACCGGAGAGGCTGGACGCTGATTGAAACGTTTCCCCAGAAGTTTTATTGCGGGACTTACTCACTTCCCATCGATCTTACGCGCAGGCCGGAAATCAAACACGTCCGCGCGCAGTGGAAGATGAACCGCTGGGGCCGTGGAGAGACCACGCCGCTGTTCGGGTTTTATCTGCTGGTCGAGGAAGCGAAGCTCCAGGCCGTAGGCGCGTAGACGCCGCGGCGGCTCAAAGCCGCTTGACCAAAAGCGATACGAGATATGCCTGAGCGATTTGCTCGGTTCGAATTACCGGCCAGTCGTTAAAGATCTTCTCCGCGGACTTCACCTGGGTCAAAGCCTCCACACGGTCAAGATCCTTGGTGAGATTGTAGTCGGCGAAGTGCCGGTCATCCTGGAGTTGGCTGAAGGCTTGCGCGACGAACCGGAGCTTGCTCACTATCGCCGCATTCTCCCCCGTGTACGGGAAGTCTTTGGGGTTCAGTATGCGGTTCGACGCGCTCTTCATGACCCCGTGATCGTACGCCCGCGCAAGAGCCGCGCGGAGGGGCGTGTTGCTCCAGTTGGAAGTAGCTTCCGCGATCAGGTAATGGAACACGGCATAATACGCCGCCGAGACCGCGCGGCGCAAGGTTAGCTGACTGGGAGGGTCCGCGTGCACCAACTGCAACGCGTGCGCGAGCAGGTCGTCGTGGTACGCCATCTATTCCCAGTCAGGGTCCCGCCGCCGGTCCTGCTCGGACTTGCTTCTGAAGTTAAAATACGGCCGCAGACCCCAGTTCTCGATCGGCCGTACCGCCTCAAAAAGGCGAGCCGCAATCCGGGCCGTGAGATCCGCAATGGTGTCCTCGCGAATGCACGCATCGGCCAGCAGGATGCGGAAGAAAAGCGATGGTTCGCCGCTCGAATCCGGCCCGATGCGGTAGGCGACATGGACGGCCTCCGGACCCAGATGGCGCGCGGCCTCTCCGATCGCGTCGCCTAGTTGGGCTTGGTTGACGTATCCGGCAGGGACCACAAGTCCATTATCCGGCTTGCCCGTCGGTCCCGGCAAGCTCGCCTGGTCCCGGTTTGGTTTGAACATCGTCTAAATCGGACTATCATGTCTAGGTGCGACTCTCCATTGTTTTACTCCTCGCCTCTCTTACGTTCGCGCAAAAATTCACCGCCGCCGATTATGCGCGGGCTGAAAAATTCATGCCTTACAACGTCAATCCGCTGGTCTACGGAACGGTGCGGCCCAACTGGATGGATGACGGACGGATCTGGTACAAGCTGACCGGCGCGGAGGGCGACGAGTTCGTTCTCGTCGATCCCGCCACCGGCGTTAAAGGCCCGGCCTTCGATCACGCCAAAATCGCGGCCTCGCTGTCGAAGGTGGTCGGAACGCAGTTCGATCCGCATCATCTGCCGCTCGACGATCTCGATTTTTCGGGCGCGAGCGTGCTGTTCAATCTGAGTGGGAAGCGCTGGAAGTGCGACGCCGAGTGCGCGACCATCGGGAACTCGACGGGCGGAAACGCGACCGGCGGGGGCGGCCGCGGAGGGCGCGGGGGACGCGGCGGAGGTGGCCGCGCGGAGTCGGTTTCGCCCGATAAATCGCGCGCGGTTTTCATTCGCGACAACAACCTGTGGGTGCGCGACGCGGCGACGCGCAAGGAGACGCAGCTCACCTTCGACGGCGTGAAGGATTTCGGCTACGCGACCGACAACGCGGGGTGGACGCCGAGCGACCGGCCGATCGTGGCATGGTCGCCCGATTCGAAAAAGGTCGCGACGTATCAACAGGACCAGCGCGGCGTGGGCGAGATGTACCTGGTCAGCACCAAGGTCGGACACCCGGAATTGAAGGAGTGGAAATATCCGCTGCCGGGCGACCGGACGGTGACCACCATCCAGCGGGTGGTGATCGATGTGACCGATCCGCACACGGTGCGGTTCAAGATGGGGCCCGATCAGCACCGCTCGACCTTGTGCGACGACATCGCCTGCCGGGGAGGCGAGTGGAGCGACGTGGCCTGGAGCAGCGACGGGCAGAAGATCGCCTTTGTTTCCACCTCGCGCGATCACAAACAGGAGACGCTGCGCATCGCCGACCCGGCCACGGGCGAGGTGCACGACATCCTGGAAGAATCGACGCCGAGCTTTTTCGAATCGGGCAACGGCAGAGTGGACTGGCGCTATCTATCGGCGTCAAATGAGTTCATTTGGTTTTCCGAGCGCGACAACTGGGGGCAGTTGTATCTGTATGACGGCAGCGGGAAGCTGAAGAACCAGATTACCCACGGGGAGGGGAACGTCACCCAGCTTTTGCGCGTGGATGAGAAAAATCGCGTGCTGTATTTTCTGGCAGTGGGCAAGGAAAAAGGCCGCGATCCGTACTTTATTCACTTTTATCGTGTGAATTTCAACGGAAGCGGGATGAAAGTACTGACTCCGGAGGACGGAAATCACGAGATTTCCTTGTCTCCTTCCGGGAAATATTTCGTGGACAGTTACTCGAAGCCCGATTTTCCGCCGGTCTCGGTGCTGCGCGATGAAGACGGAAAGCTGATCGCCGAGTTGGGCCGCGCGGACATCCGGAAGCTGCTCGAGACCGGATGGAAGCCCCCGCAGCCGATCGTTACCAAGGCTCGGGACGGGGTCACCGACTTGTACGGGCTGATGTTCACGCCGACGAATCTGGATCAGGGCAAAAAATACCCCGTCGTCAACCATATTTATCCAGGGCCGCAGACCGGTAGCGTCGGGAGCCGCAGTTTTTCCGCAGCGCGCGGGGATTGCCAGGCGCTGGCCGAGCTGGGATTCGTGGTGGTGGAAATCGACGGCATGGGGACGCCGTGGAGATCCAAGAAATTTCACGAGGCGTATTACGGAGACATGGGCGATAACACGCTGCCCGACCAGGTAGCGGGGATGAAGCAACTGGCCGAAAGTCACGCGTGGATCGATATCAATCGCGCCGGCATTTACGGGCATTCCGGCGGAGGATATGCCACCGCGGACGCGATGTTCCGCTATCCGGATTTCTTTAAAGTGGGAATTTCCGAAGCCGGCAATCACGATAATCGGGAATATGAGGACGATTGGGCGGAAAAATGGCAGGGATTATTGACCAGAAATCCGGATGGGACGACCAATTACGACAACCAGG
>JASHWA010000629.1 GCA_030044325.1 Bryobacteraceae bacterium | reverse complement strand
CGAATCCGGTGGTGTATCGCGAGAGGTAATCGGCGTCGAAAAGATTTTCGCCGATGATCACGTGCATCAATCCGAGCGCGAGCGCCAGATCGCTGCCCGGGTTGACGCGCAAATGCTGATCCGCGAGTGCGGCCGTCCGCGTGCGAATCGGGTCGATGACGACGAGTTTCGCGCCATTGCGCCGCGCTTCGACGATGAACGGCCACAGGTGAACGTTGGTGCCGTGAATATTCGCGCCCCAGGCGATGATGAACTTGGCGTGGCGGAATTGCTCGGGTTCGGTCCCGTAGCGCGTTCCGAGCGTTGCGTTGAGCGCAGCGGCCCCGGCCGCCGAACAGATGGTCCGGTCCAGGCGCGACGCGCCCAGGCGATGAAAAAATCGCCGGTCCATGCCGGAGCCGTTGAGCAAACCCATGGTTCCCGCGTAACTGTAGGGCAGGACCGATTCCGGGCCGAATTCCCGCGCGGCCGCGCCCAGCCGCGAGGCAATCGTATCGAGCGCTTCGTCCCACGAGATGCGCGCGAACCTTCCTTGGCCTTTGGCGCCGATGCGTTTTTGCGGATAAAGCAGCCGGTCGGGCGAATACTCGCGTTCCAGGTATTGCGCGACCTTCCCGCACAAAAATCCGCGCGTGACGGGATGATCGGGATTTCCGCGCAGGCGCGAGGCGACTCCGTTTTCCACGTTTACCAGCAGCGAGCAGCAATCCGGACAATCGAGCGCGCAAACCGACCGGCGGATTTCCATAAATCGAGAATACCGCGCCCGAACTTACTGTGCTGCGGCGCGCGTAAGCTCTTCGCGCCAGGAGGTGAAGTTGCCCTTATTGGTCGACGAGCCGATGCCGGCGATTCTTCCGTCGGCGACGCTGAAGGTGAACTCCAGGTGAATGCTGGGCGAGATGTCGATGTCGTAGTGGCACTGGTTGCCGATCGAGTATCCCTTGCCGCGCACGGTGCCCTGCGGAAATGCGATCGCGATCTTGAAGCCGTTGCGCTCGCCCGGGGTGAAGGTCACGGTAGTGTCTTCTTCGTACAGAGTTCCGCCGTCGATCTTCAAAAACGTCCGTTTGGTCGAATGGACCTTGGATGAATCGGCGCCGTCGGAGATGGTGGTCGTGACGGTGTAGACGCCTTCATTATTCTGGTCCAGCCAGTTTCCTTTGCCTTCGTAGCGGCCATTCTCAAACGGGAACGCGATCGGCACGTGACCTCCAAGTTTTTATATTAGCCGCGAAGGGCGGCTAGATTTTGTATTTCTCCAACAGACGGCGCGCGATGATCAGGCGTTGCAATTCATTTGTTCCGCCGCCGATCACCACCAGCGGCGCATCGCGATAGTAGCGCTCCACCGGGAAATCTTTCGAATATCCGTTGCCGCCCAGAATGCGCATGGCTTCAAAGGAGACATCCGCGGCGGTTTCGGTGGCGAACAGCTTGGCCATGCCGGCTTCCATATCGCAGCGCTCGCCGCGATTTTTTTTCTCCGCAGCCGATTCGATCAGCAGGCGCGAGGCTTCGATTTTAGTGGCCATGTCGGCCAGCTTCGCTTGAATCAACTGGTGCTGCGCGATGGGCTTGCCGAAGGTCACGCGCTGCTGCGCGTAACGGATGGCTTCTTCAAACGCCGCCTGCGCGACGCCCAGCCCGCGCGCCGCGACGTTGATGCGCTCGGCTTCGAGACCGTTCATCGCATGCGTGAAGCCGTGGCCCTCCTCGCCGCCGATCAGGTTTTCCGCGGGAACGGGAAAATTTTCGAAATGCAGCTCGCACGTTTCGACCGTTTTATAGCCCAGCTTGTCGATATCGCGGCTGACCACCAGGCCGGGCGCGCCCTTTTCGATCACGAACGCGCTCATTCCGCGATGCGCGGGTTTCGCCGAAGGATCGGTTTTGGCGAGCAAGAGAAACGTATTGCCGTAACGCGCGTTGGTGATCCACATCTTGGACCCGTTGACGCGATAGGCACCACCCTCGCGCGTGGCGATCGTCGAGATATTTTGCAGATCCGTTCCCGCGTTCGGCTCCGAAAGACAAATTCCGCCGCGGCGCTCGCCGGTTGCCAGCCCGGGCAGAAACCTGCGCTTCTGATCTTCGGTTCCGAATCGCACCAGGACATCGGCGAGCACCAGGTGCGTGCCGATCACTCCGGCAAGCCCCAGCCATCCCCGCGAAAGCTCCGTAAAAATCCGCGAGAAGGTGACGTAATCGACTTCCGTTCCACGGTACTGTTCCGGAATATTCAGCCCGAACAGACCCATGTGCGCCATCTGATCGGCGAGCGCGTGCGGATATTCGCCGCGATGCTCCATCGCGCTCGCCACCGGGATCACTTCGCGATCCACGAACTCGCGGACGGTGCGCAGAATCAGGCGCTGTTCTTCGGTAGGGTGTGGGGACATTCTTCGATTCTACGCGCGGAGTGTCCGGGAGGCGCGGACAGACACCTGCCGCTGCCTACGCGCTCCATGACTGTCGCGCCTCCAACGGCTCGGACTGGTTGGCACGCGACGTTGATGGAGGCGTGCCGGGCTCGTACAATTATGGTTATGGCGACCATAACTGCCAACCATATAGAAGAGATTCTGGGCGACAAGGCCGAATTCCTGCTTGCGTTCGACCATCCGAAATTCTCCAAGGACGGGCTGCATTTGCCCGGTCCGGATTCGGTGGACCGCTCGTTTGCGGGCTCCGATCGCAACAACCGCGTGCTGGCGAACCTGCACCGGATTCACTCGCACGGCCGCCTGGCCGACACCGGATACGTTTCGATTCTGCCTGTGGATCAGGGGATCGAGCATTCCGGCGGCGCGAGCTTCGCGAAGAACCCCGAATATTTCGACGGCGAGAATATCATCAAGCTGGCGATCGAGGGCGGCTGCAACGCCGTCGCATCGACGTTCGGCGTGCTCGGATCGGTGGCGCGGAAATACGCGCACAAGATTCCGTTCATCGTGAAGATAAACCATAATGAGCTGCTCACGTTTCCGAACCATTTCGACCAGATTATGTTTGGAACCGTGCAGGAAGCCTGGAATATGGGCGCGGCCGCGGTGGGGGCCACGATTTATTTCGGGTCCCAAGAGAGCTCGCGCCAGATCATCGAAGTTTCGACGGCGTTCGCGCAGGCGCATGAACTGGGGATGGCGACGGTGCTGTGGTGCTACCTGCGCAATCCCGAGTTCAAAAGAGACAAGGACTACGATCTTTCCGCCGATCTGACGGGCCAGGCGAACCATCTCGGCGTGACCATTCAGGCCGATATCATCAAACAGAAACTGCCCGAAAATAACGGCGGGTACAAGGCGCTCAACACGGGTGGTTCGTCGTACGGAAAATTCGACAAGCGCATTTACACCGAACTGGCGAGCGACCACCCCATCGATCTGTGCCGCTATCAGGTGATCAACTGCTACCTGGGCCGCATCGGGCTGATCAACAGCGGAGGCGCTTCCGGCGAGCACGACTTGCAGGACGCGGTGACCACCGCGGTGATCAACAAACGGGCGGGCGGGATGGGTCTCATTTCCGGCCGGAAGGCGTTTCAACGTCCGATGAAGGACGGCGTCGCGCTGCTGAACGCGATCCAGGATGTGTATTTGAGCGACGCGGTTACGGTCGCCTGATTACGCGGTCTGGATTCCGGCGGCCTTTTCGAGATGGCGCTCCTTGATCTCGGTCTGCCGGATCACGTATTTCTGAATCTTTCCGGTTACCGTCATCGGGAACGAATCGACGAAGCGGATGTACTGCGGAATTTTGAAGTGCGCGATCTTGCCTTTGCAGAATTCGCGGATTTCATCTTCCGTGGATGCCGCGCCGCCTTTTAATCGAATCCACGCGGCCACCGATTCGCCGAGCTTCTCATCGGGCAACCCCACCACCTGCACGTCCGCGATCTTGGGATGCGTGTACAGGAACTCCTCCACTTCGCGCGGATAGATATTTTCGCCGCCGCGGATGATCATGTCTTTGAGCCGGCCGGTGATGCGGAAATAGCCGTCGGGACGCATGGTCGCGAGATCGCCGGTGTGCAGCCAGCCGTCCGGATCAACCGCGCGCGCGGTGGCTTCGGGGTCCTGATCGTAGCCTTTCATCACGGCGTAGCCGCGGGCACACAACTCGCCCTGCTCACCAATGGGAAGCGTCTTGCCATCCGGTCCGGCGATTCTGATTTCGGTCGCCGGACACGCGGTGCCCACAGTCGCCACCCGGCGTTCCATGGGATCGTCCACGTACGCCATCGTGATCACCGGCGACGATTCGGTCTGGCCGTAGAAAATGGTCATCTGCGGGCAGTGCATGTCTTCGACCACGCGCTTCATCACTTCAATGGGGCACGGAGCGCCGGCCATCACGCCGGTGCGCAGGCTCGAAAAATCGAAGCGCGAAAATTCGGGGTGCTGGAGCTGCGCGATGAACATGGTCGGGACGCCGTAGATGCTGGTAGCGCGGTCGTGATGGATGGCCTCCATGGTGGCCAGCGGATCGAAGGTGGGCGCGGGAAAGATCATCGCGGCGCCGCTCATGATGCACGTGATCGTGCCTCCCACGCAGCCGAAACAGTGATACAAGGGAACCGGAATGCAGACCCGGTCCTGCTCGGTGTAGCGCAGGCCGAGATTGACGATGCGTCCGTTGTTGAGCAGGTTGTGGTGCGTGAGCAGGACCCCTTTGGGCGATCCCGTGGTTCCCGACGTGTATTGAATATTGGTGACCGCGTTGCAATCCGACGGGCCGGGACCGGGATCGGCGCCGCCGGCCAGCGTGCGATCCCACGACTCTTCGCCCAGATAAACGACGTCGCGCAGGGCGAGGTCCTGACCCTGGACGGCGTCTTCGAGAATCGCGCGATAGTTCGAGCGCGAATCCTCGGCGCGCAGCACCAGCGCTTTCATCCCGGAACGCTTCAGCACGTACGCCAGTTCGGTTGCGCGATAAGCCGGGTTCACGTTCACCTGCACCAGCCCCGCGCGCGCGCAGGCGAGCTGAAGATAGATCCATTCGGCGCAATTGGTGGCCCACACGCCCACGCGATCGGCGGGTTTCAATCCCAGGCCGGCGAGGCCGCGCGCGGTTCGCTCGACTTCATCGGCGAGCTGGCGCCAGGTGAGCCGGACGTTCTGATGCCGGACGACCAGCGCGTCGCGATCCGGGAATTTCGACACGGTTTCCCAAAAGACCTGGTGCGTGGTCTTGGTCGTGAGCTGCATCTCGGGCCCACGAACATAGCTTTCTGCCGCAGTTTCCATGTGAAAAAGATTCTATCAAGAGGAGCGGTGACCGTTTTCCGAACGGTTTCACGCGCGAATGCAATCATAATTGTATGCGCGCAGCATGGCCGGTTTTCGCGATGTTGGTTGCCGCGAACCTCGCCGCGGCGCCCGCCGTAAATATCGAACAGCGGATCGACGCGCTGCTCAAACGGATGACCATCGAGGAAAAGCTCGGACAGATGTCGCAATCGACCTCGCTCGCGACGCCGCTTTCCGACGAAATCAAACAGCAAATCCGCCAAGGGCGATGGGGATCGTTTCTCAACACCGGAAACGCGGCGGATCGCATGGAAGCGCAGCGTATCGCGCTCCAGGAAAGCCGGCTCGGGATTCCGCTCATCTTCGGCCGGGACGTGATTCACGGATACCGGATCGTTGTTCCGATTCCTCTGGGTGAATCCGCGAGCTGGGATGCGGACCTGATTTCGCGCGCGGCGCGCGAAGCGGCTCTTGCGGCGACCGCCGACGGAATTCAATGGACGTTTGCGCCGATGATCGATATTGCGCGCGACCCGCGGTGGGGGCGAATCGCGGAGAGCCTGGGAGAAGATCCGCATGTGGCGAGCGTGCTGGGCGCGGCGATGGTTCGGGGATTTCAAGGCGAATCGCTGGATCGGGCCGATTCGCTGGCCGCGTGCGCCAAGCATTACGCGGGCTACGGAGCGGCCGAAGGCGGCCGCGATTACAACAGCGCGTGGATCCCGGAAATTCTGCTGCGCGACGTGTATCTTCGCCCGTTCCGCGCCGCGCGCGACACAGGCGTCGCCACGTTCATGACGGCCTTCAACACGCTGAACGCGGTGCCGGCCACCGGAAATGGTTTTCTGCTGCGCGACATTCTTCGCAACGAATGGAAATTCGACGGAATGGTGGTCAGCGATTATGACGCCATCGCCGAATTGACCGCGCACGGATACACGAGCGACGCTCGCGACGCGGCGCGCAAGGCGCTTCTGGCGGGCGTAGATATGGAGATGGTGAGCACCGCGTATTTCGATTGGGTGAAGTCGCTGCTCCAGGCGCAACTGGTCACCATGAAGGATGTCGACGGCGCAGTGCGGAATATTTTGAGGTTGAAATTCCGGCTGGGACTGTTTGACGGGCGTCCGGCGGCGGCGAAACCTTCCGATGCGCAGGCGCTCGATACGGCCGGGCGGCTGGCAACCGAAAGCGTGGTGCTGCTCAAGAACAGCAACGGGCTGCTTCCGCTGAAAAAGACGATCGGGAAACTGGCCGTGATCGGACCGCTGGCCGACAGCCGGACCGATCAGATGGGCACGTGGTCGATGGACGGAGACGCGCGGGAGGTGCGGACGCCGCTCGCCGCGTTGCGGGAAATGCTCGGCAGCGATCGAGTCCTTTACGCGCCAGCGCTTAAAAGCGCCATCGATGCTTCGACGGCGGAGTTTCCTCGAGCGCTCCGGCTTGCGCACGAATCGGATGCGGTGGTCCTGTTTCTGGGCGAAGCGGCGACCATGTCCGGCGAAGCGCGATCGCGCGCGTTCCTCAATTTGCCGGGAGCGCAGGAAGAGCTGGTGGAACGGCTGGCGTCCGCCGGCAAACCGATGATCGCGGTGATCATGGCCGGCCGCCCGCTCGCTTTCCATCGGAGCGCGGAAAAACTCGATGCGATCCTGTATGCGTGGCATCCCGGCACAATGGGCGGCCCGGCGATCGCACATCTTCTGTTCGGGGATTCCGCGCCTTCGGGAAAACTGACCGTCACGTTTCCGCGCTCGGTCGGCCAGGTGCCGATTTATTACGCGCATTTGAGCACCGGCCGTCCTCCCGGCGCGAACGATCTGGGAGTTCCGATGGGCACTCGCGAAAATCCCCAAGACTACACATCGCGCTATATCGATCTCGATTTCACACCCGAGTATCCGTTCGGCTACGGCCTTTCCTACACGACATTCGAATATTCGGCGACACGCGTTTCGGCGCCGGCGCTCACCTCCGCCGGCAGTGTCACGATCTCCGCGCAGGTCGCCGACACGGGCCATCGCGATGCGGACGAAGTGGTGCAGTTGTACGTGAGCGGTCCGGTGGGCGGAAGCGTCGCGCGGCCGGTCCGCGAACTGAAAGGATTTAAGCGCGTGCACCTGAAGGCGGGCCAGAGGCAAATGGTCGAATTTTCCATCCGCCGCGCCGATCTCGCCTACTACAACAGCCGCATGGAATTCTCGGCCGAGCCGGGCAATTATCGCGCATGGATCGCCCCGGATTCAGCGCGCGGCACCTCGGTGGAATTCACGGTCGGTAATTGAAAACGGGCCGGGCGGATCAACGGTCTGGAGCGGGAGACGGGAATCGAACCCGCAACCAACAGCTTGGAAGGCTGTGACTCTACCATTGAGTTACTCCCGCGGCCGATGCCTCAATTTTAGCGCAAAGCCGTTCTGCTAAACTGAAGCCGTCACGACGGGCGGTTAGCTCAGTTGGTCAGAGCGTCTGGTTTACACCCAGAAGGTCGGGAGTTCGAGGCTCTCACCGCCCACCAGCAACTCCAAATAACTTAGTGGGTTACGGCCGGATGTAGAGGATTCGAAGAAACGGCGCCGTTCAACGTGTGCCCAGAACCGTACCGCGGTCGGGGGCATCCGGCGACGAACCACGCGCGTGCCAATGTGAGGGAGGCGCCTAACAACAGGCCGCGGTTCCCTCGTGCCCATACGCGCAGGTCAGGATGGCGAAAATGGCGGTTAACGCCATGGCTCGGCGGTTTGTGCATTGAGACGTATCCGATAACAGCGTCTGGGTGGATCGCTGCCCAGAATAGGGATGTGTTGCAAACAGGGTGCGGGCATGCTCTGGCCGTCCTGGGGTTCCACTTTTTGAAATTACGCCGCTGTGCCGAACAGGCCGTGAATGAACTGACGCTGCCCAACCACATCGCCCTTCGGTACCCACCGAATCTGACCCTTCCGAATTTGATGCATGGCTTCATACCCGTCGATCGTCCGTAGGGCTCCTTCCACGGATCGGAACCCCAGACTCGACGCGATTCGTTTCTTGATGAAGCGATGGTCCTGTTCGA
>JASHWA010000628.1 GCA_030044325.1 Bryobacteraceae bacterium | reverse complement strand
AAATTTTCGTGCTCACCGGGACGCTTCCGCATCTGGCGCGCGAAGACGCCAAGGCGCACATCGAATCGGCCGGCGGAAAAGTGACCGGATCGCTGAGCCGCAAAACCGATTTCGTCGTCGCGGGCGAGGAAGCCGGCTCGAAGCTCGACAAGGCGCGCGAGCTGGGCGTCCACGTGATCGACGAACGGCGGCTGCTCGACATGATTGGTCGGGACATGATGGGCGCGAAATAGCCACGCATGCGGCGCCTGCACGATGTGCTTCTTTCCTGGGGCCCGCTGGGACTTTTCGTCTTCGCGTTCGTCGACGGGCTGGGCGTGCCCAATCCCGGCGGCACGGATTTATTTCTGCTGCTGCTGACCATTGCGCGAGCCAACCCGTGGCTGTGCGCCGCGCTCGCCACCGCGGGATCGATGCTTGGCAGCGCGATTTTTTACGAGATCGTCTCCCGCGGCGGCGAGCGCTGGCTGCTGCGCTACATCGAATCGAGCCGCGGCCGGCGCTTCCGCGATTGGTTCCTGCGCTACGGCCTGGTAACCGTTTTCATTCCCGCGCTGCTGCCGATTCCCTTGCCGTATAAAGCCTTCGCCGGATGCGCGGCCGCGGTGCGTGTGGGCAGAAGACGATTTCTGCTGGTGGTTCTGGCAGGGCGCGTCCCGCGTTACTTTGCGCTGGCGTACCTGGGGGCGCAACTCGGCCAGAATTCGCTGCACTGGGTGACCGCCCACATGTGGCAGCTGCTGACGCTCGCCGTCGCGCTCGCCGCGCTGCTGTTTATGCTGATCCGGGTTTCGGATCGCGCCCGCGAAGGATAACGGCTGCGAGCGTGGGACGCCGCTCTTGGCGCCTGTCTTTCCGGTGGACGGAACAGCTCGACAGCCGTCAAAAACCGACCGGCTGTCCCACTTGCGCTTCGTCTCAAATTTAATTCGCCATCCTCACTTCCACTCCGGATTCTTGCCGAGGCTGACTAAATTCGCCAGAATCCGGTACGCGCCCGGAACTCCGGAGGGCAACTGGCGGTACAGCGCGAACGCGTCGTACACGTAAAAACCTTTGCCGTAGCGCGCGAGCAGCAGGCCGCCTTTTTGCGGGTCCTGATCGGGGTCGTGCGTTTCCACGAGCGGTGTGTAATGCGAATCCCATTCGCGCATGAACCCGTGGCCGCGCTCCTCCACCCATCCCTTGAAATCGGCCGCCGTGATTTTGTTCGGCCACGCGAACGCCGCGTTGGCAGGATCGAGAAGGGTTACCTCCGAACCTTCATCGACGACTTTCTGCGGATTCGCACCGAGCGTGAACGGATACGGCCCGTATTCCCGATCGAAATCCTGCAACTGATATTGCACGATCAGCGCGCCGCCATTGTGGACGTAATCCATCAGCCGGGCGTTGGCGGCTTTCAGTTCGCCGCGCACCGCGTAGGCGCGCGTGCCGAGCACGATCGCGTCGAAGCCGGAAAGATTTCCGTTGGTGATGTCGCTCGATGCAAGAATGCGGACTTCGGCGCCGAGATTTTCGAGCGCTTGCGCCACATCGTCTCCGGTTCCGGGGAGATATCCGATGCTCAAATGCGGCGGCAGCTTCACATCGACGTCGACCGCGGTGTAGGTCGCGGGGCGATAGTAAGGATACGGGCGCAAGCCGGGATAGCCGGTCAGATGGTAGCCCTCCTTATATTCGCGCCCGTTGTATTCGGCGACTGCGGTAATGATGAACCGCCCCGTCTGCGGTCTGCTGTCGTTGGCGGCCGAGCCATGCGGCTCGACCGTAAAGACGACCGTCTTATCTTCGCCATCGCGGGTGAATGCGAAGTGCGCCTCGGCCGGTTCCGATCCTCGCCATACGGGCGGCAGGTTCAAATGCACCGTACCTTCTGCGGGTCCCTTCACATTGCTGTGAATCAGGCATGCAACCTGAAACGATTTCGTCCCGATCGGCACCGCTCCCGCCGGCGGCGAAACACTCACTGAAATCGCCGGAGCGACGATTAACGGATTCTCCACCACCCCGATCCCCGGAATCCGTTCGCTCGCCTGGACAACTTGCGCGACTTCGAACGTCACGCCCCAATATGCGATCCGAGCGCGCACCGCGAGCGGATACGGGGCGGTGGGAAGGTTGCGGTAACGCTCGTCTTTGATGTCGTAATAGGGCTGCTCTTCGCCCGGACGCGAATAATAAGGACGCGTGAGCGCGGCGTCTTCCGGGACGGTGACAGAAAATCGCCACTGGGCGTCGTGATTGCCCTCCACTTCACGCGGCGGCGCATCGCCGTGAATACTCCAGTTTTTTCCGTCGGAGGGCTGCACCTCCACCGCTTCGACCGAAATTTTTTCGGGGCTCTCATCGAAAACCTGCGCTTCGACATCAAAGGATTGTCCGGGAATCGCGATGGTGAAGGTGGGAGCGCCGCCGCGTCCCACGAATCCGGCGCGGCCCGCGGAAAACGCCGCATCGGTTGCCGATTGCCGCCCGCGCCCGCGACTCTCCACGCGCGCCGCAACCGAAGTCTGAAACGAAATTTCAAGCGCCGCCGCCAGCGCCTCTTGAAACTGCCGCTCCTTCGCGTTCAGCTCGAACAGAACGTCGTCTTTGCCTTCAAGCGAGCTCGATTTGACCTGGTCAATGAGCGCCCGATCGGCTTTCAATCCCTCGGCCAGCGACGCTGCGATCAGCCACGGCTTGTCCGCCGAGTAATGATCCAACGCGGTCGCCGCGAAATTCGAGATCCGCGCCAATCCGTCTTTCAAGAATTGCGTGTCACCCTTGGCAAGATCCACGATTCCGTTCAAGCTGATATCGATTCCATCGAAAAACGATTTTTCATGCTCCTCGGCCGGGACGTGCGAGCCGTAGCGGTGATACGCGCTTTGAAACGGCGCGGCCTGCGGGATCGCGCCGCCTCCGTTCTGCGACCGCTGATATCCCAGACCTTCGCGCGCGATCTGCAAATACGTCAACCCGTTTTCGGGATCCGCGACGCCTTCCTGAATCTCCAGCGTCGTCGTCGGCCGCGTGCTTGACCACGTCTTGTTCACGTAATCGAAAAAACGCACCGGCACGAATTTGTCGATCGCGTAGTCGTACATTCCTTCGGAAGTGATCTGAAACGCAGGAACGCGCGCGTACACCTTCAGCGGTGACCAGGGTTTCAGCCCTTCGCGAATCTGCTCGGGAAATTGTTTCGGGTCGCCCGCGGCGGAAAACACCTCTTGCGCGAGCTCCCCGGCCATCTGATGATGGCCGTGGCCATCGGTCGGCGCGCCGACGAACACGGAAGTGACCACCAGCGGATGAAACATGCGGACCACGCGAACGGCGTCTGAAAGCACGCGCTCGTGCGTCCACTTTTCGATCGCCTCCTCGCGCGTTTTGGAAAATCCGTAATCGACGGCGCGCGAAAAATACTGATCGACGCCAATGTAACGGTCAGCAATTAAGAGCTCCTGGGTGCGAACCAGGCCCAGCGCGTCGTACAGATCGCCGGACATGACGTTCTGCCCGCCCTCGCCGCGCGTCAGCGTGAGCAGCGCCGCGCGCACTCCCTGGCCGCGCGTTTCCCGGGCGAGCATGCCGCCGTCTTCATCGTCGGGATGCGCGGTCACCATCAGCAGGCTCGCGCGGGTCTGCAATTGGCGCAGCAAATGCGATAATCCGGCCGCACCTCGGTTGGGCGCAATCGCGGTCGCGTTGACTTCGGGCTGCTGCGCCCGCCCGAATCCGGCGTAAAAAACCGCGCCTACGGCGCAAAACGAGACGCAAGCCTGAATCGTTCGTCGAATCGTCATATCCAATCGTTCGTATCCATTTCGATGCGCCCGGCGTTGCGCCGGGTCCATTGGTTCTATGATACAGTGGCCACCAGGGGTTCCTTTAGAGTTGTAAGCCCTTCAAAAGAGGGGTATTAACGGGAGGTAGTTCATGGTTCTTCGGAGCTTACTACGCACCATTTTCCTCATCATTTCGATGACAGTTGTATTTCAACTCGCGTTCGCGCAGACCCAGGCAATCAACGGGAGCATCCGCGGACGCTTAACCGACCCGGCCGGCGCGGCGGTACCCGCGGCGACGGTGACCGTGGTCAACGACGCGACGCAGTTCACGCGCGCAGTCGAATCCAACGGCGACGGCTATTTCGTGATTCCGAATTTGCCCATCGGAACCTACACCATGACGGTCAAAAAGGAAGGATTCGAGACGCAGCGTCATCCCGGAGTCGTTCTGGACGCGGGCACAGAAGCGGTGATCGACACCCGGCTCGCCGTGGGCGCCGTTACGACCACCATCGATGTCACCGGCGGCGCTCCGATCATCGAGCCGTCGCGCGTCGCCACCGAGCGCACCATCGATTACACGGAAGTCGATAATCTGCCGCTGACTTCGCGCAATCCCTACAATTTTGTTCTGTTCCAGCCGGGCGTGAGCGGGCACCCCAATCCGGAGTTTGGAATTCCGCGCACGGTGAACACCAACGGCCTGGACAATCGCGTGCAGTATCAGATGGACGGAATGGCGGATACGGAAACCGATCAATACGGCCTCCGGCTGTTCGCGATCTCCGACGTGTACGTTCAGGAAGTCGAGGCGGTGCCGAATATTTTCGCGCCGGAGTTTGGACGCACGGTCGGCGACATTTACAACGCCATCACCAACTCGGGCACCAACGATTTCCACGGCGAGTTTTATTTCATCGGCCGTCCGCCGGGAGCGAGCGCCCGCACCATTCTGCTGCCCTCCAATCAGCCCAATAGCAGCATCGATCTGCACGATTACGCCGGCAATGGCGGTGGGCCCATCAAACGCAACAAGGTTTTCGTCTTCGGAGGTTATGAGCACGTTCTGCGCGGCACACCGGCGCCCATCACCATTCTGCCGGCAAACGCCGCGATTCTCGGCATACCCCCGTCCGAGCTGGCCACGCCCTCCAGCACCGAACACGTCCAGTTTCTGGACCTTCGCGTGGACTGGACCATCAACTCGAAAAACCAGTTTTTCGCGCGCATGAACTATTTCCGCAATGAGTATCCGTTCAACACCAACGACGGCGGCTTGAACGCGCTCGATGCAGCGTCGAACTTTCACGATCGCGCCTGGATCGGCGGATTCCAGCTTCTGACCACGTTCTCGGCGACCGCGCTCAACGAGCTCCGCGCGAGCGAACCGTACCGCAACGAGCATCACGTTCCATCCCCGATCGACGGCCCCG
>JASHWA010000627.1 GCA_030044325.1 Bryobacteraceae bacterium | reverse complement strand
ATGGCCTTGGGCGCCGGCCGCGGCAGCATGATCCGCATGGTCCTGCGCGGCGCCTTCTCGCAGATCGGCATCGGACTCGGGCTCGGCGTTCCCCTGGCCATCGCCGCCGGGCATCTCATGACTCGGCAGCTCTACGGCATTGCCCCCTGGGACGCGCGAATGCTCACCATCGCCGCCCTGTTACTGTGCGCCGCCGCGCTCTTTGCGTCCTGGATTCCCGCGGCGCGCGCCGCGAGCGTCGACCCGATGGTAGCTCTACGCAGCGAGTAGCAATCCGGCGCCAGTTGGGTTCGCGAGCGAAAACTCGATGACTGCGGGGCGATCGCTATAAACCTGCAATGGAACGCATGCCCGCCATTCCGCGGCGAACGCCGGTTTCATCGAGTTGCCTCACCATGGCATCTGCCGATTCGTATACTTTCTCCCGATCTCCGCTGTCGCCTGGCTCGCCGGGCCGATCATGACGCCTTCCTTGATCAGATCGATCACGTCATCCGGGTTGAACGCGTTCAGAAAGAAAACATGGTGCGCCCTACACGCCGCAAAAATTTTCGACCGTGCCTCGACCATCCTCGGATCCTGCACCGCTGCCGCGCCGCTCGCCCGAACCCCCAGCGACAGCGCCATGTCACTCGGACCCCACTCCGCGAATCCGATTCCCGGCACCATCAAATTCGCATCCGCGTTCGAGAGCGCGTACTTATCCTCCAGCTTCAGGCCAAGCAGCAATTCCCCGTTCGGATTGAGCGGCCAGGCGTCGGCCTTATCCAGGTACTCCCTTTCCGAGATTCCCCAGATGGGCGCCGCCGTCGCCGCGCCGTGAACTCCGCGCCGGCCCTCGTTGAGCGCGGCGCCGACTCCCTGCTGGTGAATCGGGAATCGAATCGCTTCGACAAAAGCCCGCACCGCGCCCGGCGAATCCGCGTGCGTCAACAGCACTCCGTGAACGCCCGTCGCCAGCACCTGCTGAAACATCCACGCATTGGCGCGCACCGACGCCTCGTCGATTCCGTTGACGGGAACGTTCACAATCACAGCCGGCGTGCGATGCCCGCTTCGAGTCGGCCCACCCGCCGCCAGCCCGCGCATATATTCGGCGAGCCCCTTGATGTCGTAGGGCGCATGTTCCATGTCGTAGCTGATGTAATCCGCCCACGTCTGCGCGTCTTTCATCCCCTGCTGGTAGGACCCTTCGGTGCCCGAGTGCGAACCGGTGTAGTAAACCGGCTGCCCTTGTTCGAGCAGCTCGATCGCGCGATTGATCCGCTTCAGCTTCGCAGGTTGCGATAGCAGCGAGCATGTGATGCCCACTGCCAGAATCGTCGATCCAAGGAGGGTCCTCATAATGGCATCATTCTACGCCTCGGATTCAACGAGTGTGGAAACAATATTTTTCAAAACCGCTCAGAGATACTTTCCACACGCCTGCGGTCGGCGGGACGATCCAGTAGTATAAATAGCGGTCATGATCCGATCGGGCGCTTTTCCCATCGTTTTCGCGGCGACGGCAGTTCTCGGAGCCGCAGTTATGGTCGCGCAGCCTGTGCCCGGGCCGTTTACCGAGGTACAGGCCGAAGCCGGCCGCGGCGTCTACGAGCAGAATTGCGCAGGCTGTCACGGGCGCAACTTCGAAGGCTCGGGCGACGCGCCCGCGCTTTCGGGCGGCACCTTCCTGCTCAAGTGGCGCGCGAGGATGGTCAGCGATCTGTTCGGCGAAATCCTGCAGACCATGCCCCCCACCAGCCCGGGATCGCTCGGCGAGGCGGCTTCGCTCAACGTCACCGCGTTTCTGTTGCGGTCGAACGGCGCAAGCGCGGGAACACAGTCGCTGGCGCCCGGCTCTGCGGCGATCATCGGGTCCATTGCAACGGGCCAGGCCGCAACGGGTCCGGCTGCGCCGGGTCGGGGACGCGGCGGACGAGGGGGCGCGGGGGCGACGCCGGTGGCGCGCGGCGCGGGAACGTCGACGGCGCGCGGAGTGAGCGTTGCGGGCGAGGTAAAGAACTACGTGCCGGTCACGGCCGAGATGCTCCGCAATCCGCCGGCTTCGGACTGGCTGATTTTCGGGCGCAATTACCAGCGCCACAGCTACAGCCCGCTCGATCAGATCACGCGCTCCAACGTCAAAAATCTGCAATTAAAGTGGAGCTGGGCCATCAACGATTCCGGCGCCAATCAGACCACGCCGCTGGTTCATAACGGCGTGATGTATCTCGCCTCGCCGAGCAACATCGTGCAGGCGCTCGACGCCAAGACCGGCGACCTGATCTGGGAAACACGCGTGGGGCCGTATCAGGCGCCGGGCTACGGAGGCATCCGCAGCATCGCCATCGCGGAAGACAAAATTTTCCTGCCCACCAGCGATGCGCACATGGTGGCGCTCGACGCGCGCAACGGAAAGATTCTGTGGGACACGCCGGCCTCGGAAAAGACGCGCGCTTCAACCGGAGGCGCCATCGTGATCGGCGACAAAGTGCTGATGGGGCTCTCCAATTGCGCGCATTTCGACGGCGTGGGATGCTACATCTCGGCTTACGATATCCCTACCGGCAAACAGTTGTGGCGCTTCTACACGATTCCGCGCGAAGGTCAGCCGGGCAGCGAGACCTGGGGCAGCCTGCCGATGAACAATCGCGCGGGCGCCGAGACATGGCTCGCCGGCAGCTACGATCCCGATCTCAACCTGACCTATTGGGGCGTAGCACAATCGAAGCCGTGGAATTTCCTGAGCCGCCGGCTCACGCCGTACGATAAGACGCTGTACGCAAACTCGACCGTCGCGCTCAACCCCGACACCGGCAAGCTCGCCTGGTATTTCCAGCATGCCCCTGGCGAATCGTTCGACCTCGATGAAGTTTTCGAACGCGTCCTGGTGGATATCGGAAATCAGAAAATCTCCCTGAGCGCGGGCAAAACCGGCGTGCTCTGGAAACTCGACCGCACCAACGGAAAATATCTGGGCAGCCGCGAGATGGTCATGCAGAATGTATGGACCTCCATCGATCCGGTCACCGGAATCCCCAAATACCGCACCGATCTGCTCGAAATGCAGCTCAACAAGGCGGTGAACGTCTGTCCCAGCACGGAGGGTGGTCATAACTGGCAAGCGATGAGCTACTACCAGCCGGCGGGACTGCTGATCGTGCCGCTGAGCCAGTCCTGCATGGAGTTTACGGCGCACGAAGTGGACTTCAGCGGCAACGGCGGCGGTAACGGCGGAGAGCGCAAGTTCATTCCCATGCCGGGCTCGAACGGCAACATGGGCAAGCTCGCGGCCTATGACGTGGAGTCGATGCAGGAAATCTGGAAATACGAGCAGCGCGCACCGTTTTTGACCGCCGCTCTCTCGACCGCCGGCGGGTGGGTGCTGATCGGCGATGTCAATCGTACCGTGCACATTCTTGACGCCAAGACCGGCCAGATGCTGTGGGAGACGCGGCTCGGCACCTCGGTGCAGGGTTTTCCGGTGACCTACAGCGTGGACGGAAAACAGTACATCGCCGTGATGGCGGGGCTCGGCGGAGGCAGTCCGCGCAATGCGCCGGCGCAGCTTGCGCCCGAAATCCGTTTTCCCCAGAACGGTCAGGAATTGTACGTATTTGCCCTGCCGTAGCCAGCGCGATCAACGGAGCGCGCTCGTCCCCCCAGGAGGAGAACTGGTCTTAAATGACCCTGCTATAGCCCGCTCGGGCACGCGACGCGCGGCTGAGCCGCGATGTTGCCATTGAGGCACAAACGAGAAATTCAGCGAGCGCTTTGAGCGCGACATCGTATGCGAACGCGACCATCCAGTTGCCGGCGTTTGGCGAGGCCGGCCAGCGCGGCGCAGCCACACACATTTAGGACACTACCGTTAGGACACTATCGTTCTCTGCACCCAGTGATCGCGGCTGTGGTATAGGAAAACATGCGAAACCTGGCGCTTGACATTCGGCACTCCGTTCGCCTGTTGATTCAGGCCCCTGGATTCACCATCGTTGCCGTCGCAGCTCTTGCGCTGGGGATTGGCGCCAATACGGCGATCTTTTCGGTGATTGAACGGGTGCTGCTGCGTCCGCTCCCGTTTCCCGATTCCGAGCGTATCGTCGAAATC
>JASHWA010000626.1 GCA_030044325.1 Bryobacteraceae bacterium | reverse complement strand
CGTCAATATGCGCACCATGGCGCGTATTGGCTTAACGGTTCTTGCGGAGATCGACAAGGACTTCAAGCGGGTGGTTCCGTGTATCCACTCCATGGGTGCGCCGCTGGCGCCCGGACAATCGGACGTGCCGTGGCCGTGTAATAAGGAAAAATACATCGTGCACTTCCCGGAGACCCGTGAAATCTGGTCGTTCGGTTCCGGATATGGCGGCAACGCGCTGCTGGGTAAGAAATGCTTTGCACTGCGAATTGCGTCGAATATAGCGCGCGACGAAGGCTGGATGGCTGAGCACATGCTGATCCTGGGCGTCGAAGATCCGCATGGCGAGAAGACATATGTGGCCGCTGCGTTCCCAAGCGCCTGCGGGAAGACGAACTTTTCGATGCTGGTCCCTCCCGCCGGCTTCGAAGGTTGGAAAGTCTGGACCGTCGGTGATGACATCGCATGGATCAGGCCTGATGGGAACGGCCGGCTGCGCGCGATCAATCCCGAAGCGGGGTTCTTCGGCGTGGCACCGGGGACGTCGATGGAAACGAATCCGAACGCGATGGCGACGCTGGCGCGCAACACCATATTCACGAACGTCGCAATGACGCCTGACGGCGGAGTCTGGTGGGAGGGAATGACCGACGAACCGCCGGCTGAATGCATTGACTGGCAGGGCCGGCTTTGGACCCCGGAGATCGCCAAGAACACGGGGGCCAAGGCGGCCCATCCCAACTCGCGTTTCACCGCTCCAGCCTCACAGTGCCCCACGATCGATCCGTCTTGGGAGGATCCGAGCGGCGTGCCGATCAGTGCGTTCATTTTTGGTGGCCGCCGCGCCACGACGATTCCTTTGATTTATCAGGCATTCAACTGGACGGCCGGCGTTTATATGGGAGCCACGATGGGTTCGGAAATGACCGCCGCTGCCACTGGGACCGTTGGTAAGGTTAGGCGCGATCCGATGGCCATGCTTCCCTTCTGCGGCTATCACATGGGCGACTACTTCCGCCACTGGATCAAAATGCAGCGCCGCGTTTCCGAAACGCCCCGCATTTTTCACGTCAACTGGTTTCGCAAGAGTAGCGACGGCAAATTCATCTGGCCCGGATTCCGGGAAAACATGCGGGTACTGAAGTGGATTGTGGATCGCGCCCGTGGACGCGCTGCCGCGCGGGAGACTCCGATCGGCTGGATGCCACGCTATGAGGACATCGAGTGGGCAGGGATGGAGTTCTCGGCCGAGCGCTTCAATGAACTGCAGCATCTCGACCGGGCAGCGTGGCGCACAGAGATCATTGGGCACGAAGAGTTGTTCATCGATCTTCACGATCATCTTCCGTCGGAAATCGTTTATGAACGCGAACTTCTGATCTGCCGGCTGTGACGCCGAGCCGATGCGATGAATTCATGACTCTGTCGAGCAATTGCATTCTGTTCTACCTACTCCGTCAAAGCGGAGTCCGCGGGCACCTGACCGAGGCAAGGTTGCGATTGATGAACGTGGGGGGCTCATGGTCTACGACACGTAAGGGCGCTGAATGAATACGTCTCCGGGGAACACCTAAGGAGCTGGATTATCGCCTGTGATGGAGTTCCAATTCCGGGATGGGGCCATATCATGCCGGAAGACGCCGCGCGTCTGATCGATTAGTCAGCGTGTAAACGATATGAAGTGAAGGATCAGCTTCCCATTGGTGATCCGAAACCTGACGATGCACGTTCGCCCTGGTACGACCACATGGATGGCATAGCGACCGCTACACTGAGATCAAGTTGTCCGCCTCATTTGTCTCCGCCGAATTGGTCCGCCGGACCGAACCGTTCGATGATCCGCCTTCCTCTACGAGCTGAAGCACGACGGCTTTCGCGCCCTCGCTCACGTGACCGGCAGCGACGTTCAGCTCACTTCCCGGCGCGGGAATCCGTACAAGAGTTTCGCCGCGCTTCGGGAGTCGCTTCGATCATTGCGCTGTGATGCCGTCCTCGACGGCGAGATCGTGGTGCTGGACGCGACCAGCAGACCGCAGTTCTACGAGTTGCTCCGGCGCCGAGGCGCGCCTGTCTTCTACGCGTTCGATTGCCTCATGCACGACGGCCGGGATCTCCGGGCGCTGCCGCTGATGAAACGGAAGGAAATCCTCAAGCGCATCGTCCGCGACCACCCTCGGATTCTGCTGGCTCGGCATTTCGATCGCGATGGCTCCGCTCTGTTTCGGCTGGTCTGTGACAACGACCTTGAGGGGATTGTCGCGAAGCGAAAGAACGCCGCTTATCGCGTCGACTGGTTCAAGATCAGGAATCTGGCTCAGAACGACCGGATCAGTTCCCTCCCGCCGATGCCGGGTGCGGAGCCGGCCTGCCGAACACCGTCGGGTCGATCGGCACATTCAAGTGAATCTCCTCCAACTTGATCGCGTCCCGACCGTTCAGCCAGGCGAAGGTGATGCCGAACGGCATCTTGATTCCGTCCACGTCGCGATAATCCGCGAGATCGATCAACGTCGGAACCCGCCCGATCGGCGACTTTGCCATTCGGACCATCCGCAGCAGCAAACCCGATTCGTGATCGAAATACAGCGTTACCAGCATGCCGCGCGGCGTGTCGCCTTGCACCACGTCCACCAGTTTGTCCTGCCCGATGCCGACGTTTTCCTCTTTCGACATCTGGCTCTCCGGCGCGGGAAGTTCGCTGATGGTCACGGGCAGGCTGACGCGCAGGTTCGTCAAGAATTCGCGGATGCGGCCAGGAAATGACATCTCGGCGTCCAGGCGCGCGCCGTCCAGCTCGCCTCCGCTCAGCTCGTATTCGCCCACAACGTTCAGCGGAGTGCGCAGCCATCCGGTGCGCCCGTCGAAACTCCGGGTCGTGTCACCGCGGCCCGGAGTGTTTTTGAAATCGATGATTAGCGTGCGCTGATTGGGAGCGTTCGCGTACAGCGTCACGTCTGCGCCGCCGCCGAATCCGCCGAATCCGACGCTGGTCCCCTTGCCGACATAGCTTTTCACTGCGGCCAGCTTCTCTTGGCCGCCCAGCGCGCGAATATATTTATCGATGATCTGCTGTGCCGGCGGCTGGCCTTCGAACTGCGTGAGAACGTCATCCATGCCGGGAGCGGCCGGACCATAAACATCTTCGAGCGCAGGTGTAGTCAACGGTTTATCGCGGCCGTGATGGCAACTGTAGCAGGTCAGCACCTGGCGCCCACTGAAATTTTCGCGATTGATGTTCGCCACCATGGTGACCATCTTGCGCGCGATCACTTTGCGCTGCGTGTCGGCCGCCCAGTTCACGGTATCCGTGCCCGCGCCGATGTGGCAATCTGAACAATCGAAGGCAAGTGAGCCGGTCATCACCCCCATCGTTCCCATAAAATCGTCGAGCGGGATGCCCTTGAGCACCTGGACGTTCTTAAACGCCTGATCGGAGGTCATAGGTTGCGACGCAGCCCAGGGAGCGAAGGCGCACAACGCGAGTGTCAATGTAAACTGATTCCTGCGCGGAGCCATAATTTGCCCTTTCAAGCTTCGAAGACGCGAGCACTTCGGATGCCGTCGCCAGGCCGTAAAAAATCGGCTTACGAGTGCACGCGCCTGCGCCCAATCACGCACCCCCAAACTCCGAAATCGCGATTTGGCGCAGCCCTCAGCCGACCACAAGAAGGCGCATCATATCGTGCCCTTCGTGCTCAGGATGTGGCTGAATAGGCATATTTCCGCCCTTCGGCGGCTGACGGACGCGCGCATCAGCGCGAAGGGCAGCGCGGATTGGCCGAAATACATCTTTGCCGGCGTAATCTCGCCGTGAATTGTGCGAACTCTTACGATACGCTATCGGTGCCCCTACCGTGCGTAACCATGTTTCGGCATCAAGAATGCCTCTCCAACCAAGACCAGATTTTCCACTCAAACTTCAACGATGGACCGCGATTGCGACCACAGACGAAAATTGCAAGCGCACTATGCCACTGCGGTGGAGGCGCTTGGCCACGCTGTACGAGAGGCCAAGAGGTCTGGCGCATTCGATCCCAAGCTGGCGCGTAAGATGGTCAGTGAGGCGGACGAGGCTTGCAAGACTGCCTTTAAGCAATTGATTGATCACATCGATGAACATCGGTGTCCGCCGCCGCGGCGGCCGGGTCACCGCGTCGAGGATCGGCAGCGGAAAGTGAGAGTGATAGAGCTTTCTCACGACGCCATTCTGGTGTTCGTCCTGTGGAACGGTTGCCTGGGGAAGTTGCGGAACGGACGTATTGAACGGAGCGGTCCGAGACACTTGGACGTGTACAGTCCCGATCGCGACACACTGAACGAATATGTTTCTGGCCCAAAGCTGCGGAGCTGGTGCGTCGTGAATCTCGACGGAATTCCGATCGGCGACTGGTACTGCATCGCGCCCGAAGATCGGGCGCGACTGGGACCGCCAATTCCCTCTTTTTGAAAGGCGCGGATCGCTACACTGAGATCAAGTTGCCTGCCCATTTGTCCCTGCCGAATTGAGCCGCCGGCGATTCCTGGAGAACACCCTTCGATGACCTGGACCAGGCGCACGTCCCGCCCAGCAAGATTCAGAAGATGGAACGCTACGTGGAAACCACGCTGGCGCCGATTGAAGTCGATGTGAAATGGATCGATTGCGCCGCCAATATCGAGGCTTGTAAAGCCCTCCGGGGAAGGAATGAGTTCTGGCTGCGTATCCTAGCCCAGAATCCGCCAGCTCTGAACGCGGGAACCGAGTTGCTCGGCCTGACCCAGCGCGGCGACAAGCCCGACGAGATTCCCTGCATCAACATCTTTTATCCGATGGTCGAACACTTCGCCGAAAAGATGCACACCGAAGAAGTCCTGGGCGCAGCGGTAGCTCACGAAATCGGCCACATGTACCTGGGCAACAATCGCGAAGCACACTCGCTCAACGGGATCATGAGCGGCGTGTGGTTAGAGCGCGAGTTTGAAGAGATGAATCTCGGCACGCTGCACTTCACGCGCGAGCAAGGCGCGCGCATCCGCACCGCGCTGTCAGCCGCGATCACAGGAGACCGCGAAAGGACTCGCAACTCTGAAGGTGCAGGCCAGCTACGGGTCGCGCGCAGTCTAGAACGAGCAGGCCCGCTTTTCGAACAGCTCGCTCCGCCCTTCGTATTGGCTGTCCGTCGGGTGCGGATCTTGAATCAGTCGACGCCGTAAGCGGCATTCTTTCGCTTGGCAACAATCCCCTCGAGGTCGTTGTCGCAGACCAGCCGAAACAGAGCGGAGCCATCGCGATCGAAATGACGCGCCAGCAGAATGCGCGGATGGTCGCGGACGATGCGCTCCAGGATTTCCTTCCGTTTCACGAGCGGCCACGCCCGGAGATCCTGGCCTTCGTGCATGAGGCAGTCGAAGGCATAGAATAATCGCGACCTGCCGGTATGATCACGATGACCTGCTCGCCTGCCCGCGAGCTTCACCGCGTCCTTGACCGCCGCGGCATCGATGCCTCCCGTGACCACCGCCTCCCAGATTGAGTGCGAGCGCTGCGAGCAACATGTTTTCGCTCGCCACTCCCGTTTCGTAATCCGTGAACGTGCGACTCATGGTTTAAGGTGGCGCCTCGCCGAGGGCGAAGGGAGCGATCCGCGCGTCGGTCGGGGTAAGCGGCGCTGCCCCGCGACTGGTCCAGGTCGCCGGGAAATTTCGATTCTGAAGTCGGGGTCACGTTCGCGGAATAATACGGACTTCAGATCTCATTCCCGATCAGGAAGTTCCGACGAGGTCGTCTTGACGCATATCGCACGAGTTGCATACTTTAGTGACGCCTTTCATGAGGCCAATGGGGTCGCCACCATCGCCAAAGAATTCGAACACTTCGCAGGCCGCTATCACGTTCCCTTTCTGAGCGTGCACATTGGAACGGCTACACAGCGGACAACGGAAGGGTCTGTCACAACGCTTGAACTCGCGAGAAGCCCTCTCTCTTTTCCGCTTGATCGGGAACTCTATTATGATCTGCTTTTCGCCCGGCACAAGAAATTCGTTGCCGCCCAGCTGGCCTCCTTTAGGGCAGACCTAGTGCACATCACCGGGCCGGGAGACGTAGGCTGCCTTGGGGCTTGGGTCGCCCATGGTTTGGGGTTTCCGTTAGTCGCTTCCTGGCACACGAATTTGCAGGACTATGCAGAAAAACGCTTGGAGCGGATGCTCGCCTGGATCCCGAATCGACTGCGTCGGAAGATCAGCGCCGCGGCCGGGCGGCGATCCCTGGACGCTTTGCTCCGTTTCTATGGCAACGCCCGAATCCTGATGGCGCCGAACCAGGATATCGTGGATTTTCTCCGACAGCACACGGCAAAGCCCACGGTACTCATGCCTCACGGTGTTGACGCTGCCCTGTTTAGTCCCGAACGCCGTAATCGCCGAGACGCTCTGTTTCGGCTCGGCTACGTCGGTCGGCTTACACCCGAGAAGAGCGTTCGCTCACTTGCCGAGATCGAACGCGCGCTCCTCGATCGAGGACTACGAGATTTTCGTTTGGTGCTCGTGGGTGAAGGTAGCGAACAGATTTGGCTTAAGGCGAATCTCCGGCACGCCGAGTTTAAAGGGGCTCTGCGAGGGCTGGCGCTCGCCCGGGCATTCGCCGATATGGATGTTTTCATTTTTCCATCCACAACCGACACCTTCGGGCTCGTGGTTCTGGAAGCCATGGCGTCGGGCGTGCCGGTTATTGTCGCGCCTGGAGGTGGCCCCCAATCTCAAGTCCAGCCGGGAAAAACTGGATTTGTTGCGACCACTTCAACCGATTTCGCAAAGCGCATCCTGGAAGTCAAAAATGATCCAGCCCTGCATGCGCGGATGCGCGAAGCTGCGCGGCAACACGCGTGTTCTGCCACCTGGGACAGCGTGTTCTCAAGCATCTATGAAACCTACAGCCGTGTGTTGAATCAGGACATCGAGAAAGCGGAAGGTGAATGAACTTCGGCACAGAGGAGAAAGGCGCAGACTGACCGCTACGGATTCCCCGCACCGTACCTTAAAGGGGGGCGGATCAATTCAGGAGAGCGCCCGGCATAGATTTAACTCGCGGCGCTCCCTAACGCGCCACTCCGTGCGCAATCGACGCCGACCTCGGCGGCCTTCGCGGTTCCGATGCGAAATACGTCCGCCAAATCGGTAACCACTTCCCCGACCATACTCCCGCGATGGCAGCATTGCAACCGTGGCGCAGCCATCTACTCGCGACCGCCTCTGCGCAGCCGCAGCGCCAGTCAGGAAGAAGCGCCGGATAAGTCGGCGGCGCGAAAGGCGCTGATGGACCCAATCGGGGAAGTGGGTGATGGCCAAAACCGCGAAGCCCGCACCTGCGGCTCGCGTAGATGCCGAGTGCGCTTGCGCCTCAGGTTGCGGAGCGCGGATGTTTGTACAACGATGGAGCGTTCAATCAAATCCGTGCTTGGGCGCGTGGGCGTTAACTGCAGAACGATTCCGAGGAAGCTGAAGATCGCGCATACCTGTTACGTCGCCGTTGTGGCGCTTGTTTATTACCGTTTTTACGGTCCGCAGAATTTCCTGTGGTTTTCCGATCTCGCGCTAATCGGACTGGTGCCGGCGTTGTGGCGTGAGGACCGGCGGCTGACCAGCATGCTGGCAATTGCGGTGCTGCTTCCGGAGATGCTGTGGAATGTCGGGTTCTTCACGCGGCTGATCACCGGGCGGGAGCTTTTGGGGCTGAGCTTTTACATGTTTAATCGGAACATTCCGCTGGCGATCCGCGCGCTGGCGCTATTTCACGTCTGGCTTCCGCTGCTGCTGGTTTGGGTGGTGAAGATGCTCGGATACGATCGCAAGGCGTTCCGCGCCCAGCTGGTCGCAGGCGAGGCCGTGATCGTCCTGACTTACGCCGTGACAAAACCGGCGCAAAATATTAACTGGGTCTACGGACTGGCCGTGAGGCCTCAACACGCCGTCTCCCCGGGATTGTATTTGTGCGCCGTCATGATTGGCTTTCCGCTGTTCCTGTGGTGGCCGACGCACGCGATCTTGAAGCGCTTGCTCTAGCGTTCCGCGATTCGCTGGCCATCTTCCTGTCGCAATTCGACATCCCGTTTCCATCGAACGGCGAACCGCAGCCATAGCGACCATCGAGCATTCGGAAGGGGATATGCTGCAGAGCATCAAACCCTGCTGCCCAGGATTCCGACGAACCCGCGCACCGTGTGAGCTTGCTAGGCAGTCCCGTCCATGATCTTCGTCAACATCAGGCGCTTGGCGTTCTTCGTCGTCGCGATGACGCTGAGGCGGCGAAGGCAGCGAAGGCTGCACCGGCTGCCAAGAAAGGCGCAGGGGCCAAAGTGGCATAGCTTATGCGACGCTCGAATACCTTCTGGCGCCGCGTTTCATGGTTGGCGATGAGCGGCGGTGGTGGGTCAGGGCCGGGAGGGCGGCTCATTTTATCGAATGGCGGGCCAGTACGGTCCGGGTTCCTGAGTTAAACGACGGCTGCCGCATTCGCGGCCTCTGGGGCATCCGTGAGTCTGAACGCCACGCTGTGGTATTTGACAGCGACGTTTTCCGTTATCGCAAGCACATATGACAATTTGGGGTCCGGGTCGCGACAAATGACCAGCCCCTTTACTGATTGCCCCCCGCACAAAGATTCTTCTTGACCCACCCCATGTAGCGGAGAACCTGTCCAATGACCTGATCGGAGGGGCGGCCCTTCTTGAGCTCAATCACGACGAACGAGTGTGTCTTCGGTTCGACAGCAAGAATCTGCGTCGCAGCCAGAAAGGCCGCATGACCTGGGATCGATTCGGACCGCTTGCCCAGCGCTGGATTCCCGTTCAGCGCATACTTCATCCCTTTCTCCGAGAGCGGTTCGACGCTAATCATCCGAGGTAGCAGCCTCATGCGGGCATTTCGCACGTGGAGATCTGTGCGGGGCGTGCCGGGCGACCGATATCCCTACCGCGACCGAGCAAATCGGCTCGCATGTACTAAACTCCGCTATTTGTTGGCCAGCTTGAAATCCGTTTCTTTGGCTCGCTCGAGTTGCTCGGGGAGTTGTAGCTCCCATGAAATGTACTCTTCAGCCGCCTTGCGGAATTCGGGGCTGCGCGGATCGAGTCCCGTCACAGATGGCTGAACGAAAACATCGTCCACGAGAGTTCCAGGTTTCTCCATTCCCGATTTCAACGAGAAACCGCCCTTGCGCCACGCCGTGTTGCCTCCCGCGAGAATGCTGACGGGCTTGCCAGTGAGCTTCGCCAAATCTCGGGCGGTGAGGTCCGCTAGGGCTGGGTCATCCCCCGTCACCACGAAGCTGGATGAAGGCGGCATCGTTTTCCTCACCTCGTCAAGGCGCGCGCGGTTTACGAACCACGCTCCGGGAATATGCCCTCGGATGTAACTCCGGCTGGAGGCCACATCCACTACGGTGGCGTTGTTCGAATGTATAAATTCGCTGAGCTTCGTGGGAGCAACTACCGGAACAGGACTCGCCTGGCCGAGGTTCAGCACCCTGGGTTTGTAGTCCCCTTTGGCGAGATCCACACCGGCAAAGGGATCCTTGAGCACGTAGGTTTCGCGCCAATCCGCCTGTACCAGCCAGGATGCCGTCATTAACGCCCGGACCAGATAGTTATCGACCAGCACGACACGCGCGTTCCGGGTTGCCGCGAATTTATCCATGCCCTGCACCAACTGGACGCCCCAGCCATATGATGAATCCGGTCGATGCCCCGCGCGGTATTCCTCCGGCGTGCGCAAATCAATCACGTAGACTGTGCGGCCTTGTTCGCCCTTGAATTTAGCCAGCGTCTCTGAATCGATCGTTTTCACACCGTATCGGTCCGCGACCTTCTGTGCAGTCTTCAGTGCCTGTTGGAGGTGCTCTGCCGAAGGCTCCGGCGCGTGTCGCTGCGACCCATGTTCCAGTTCAAATCCGGCGGCTTGCCAGGCCATTGTGCCGCCATTGAGCGCCACGACCTTGTTTTTGACTCCGGCATTGATGAGGCTCTGCGCACCGATAATGCTACGGGTGCGTCCGGCGCAATTCACAACGACCAACGTTTCCGGCTTCACTCCCAGCTCTGGAAAACGATAGACCAGCTCAGAACCCGGCACGTTAATCGAGCCCGGGATGTTCATATTGGCGTATTCGTTGTAGGGACGGCTGTCCAGGATCAGAATGTCATCGCCGGCTGCTAATCTCTGATGCAGATCCTCAGGTGTGATCTCCGGCGTTAGGTAGTGCAGCGCGATCCATTCGCCGAACGCCTTGCCGGGCACATCCATGCCGCTGAAGATTTCATACCCGGCCTTCTTCCAGGCAGGAGTGCCGCCGTCCAGAATCGCTAGGTTTGTATAACCCAACTCCGTTAGCTTCGCTGCTTCGCGCTCAGCGGTTCCGTCCCCGCCATCGGCAAGAACGATCCGAGTCAAGCGGCGCGGCACCAGCGAGTCAACCAGGAGCTCAACCCTGCTGAGAGGGATATTGACCGCGTGCAAAAGATGGCCCAAGCCATAGGAGCCTTCTTCCCGCGGATCGAGGATCGCGAGTTCCTTCCCATCCTTTTCCATCGCCTTCAGCGCAACGGCGCTGATTTTGGTGAAGCTGCCGGCTGCAGATGCCGTCACAGCCGCGAGGATCAGGAGCAGCAGGTTCGTGCACTTCATATCGCCTCCCCGGTAGGAATCATACCTTAGCAGCCAGCGGTTCGCACAAAAGCGGCGGACACGGTGTTCACTGCGGCGCGCGAAGGATGGCGTTCTTTCAGGATTCGTTCTGGCATGATCCGAAACCGACGCGAGAGACGATCTTCGAGATTTCGCTGGTCGGCGATGAACGGCGGTGGTGCGTGAGGGCCGCGAGGGCGATTCATTGAGGTGGCGTCCGAACAGCCCTTCGGCATTATCTGGCCTGAGGACCGCAAATCAGAGCTGAGAAATTTCCCGCATGATCTCACCCAACGTTCTACGGAACTGGATCGGAGTCGTGACATCGAACAACCGCGGATTGAGCGGTTTGAGCGTTCGCTCCAGAGAATCCGCATTGGGGTCGGATCGCAAGAGGCGAGGTCGGGCGCCGAAGCCCACGACCGGCAACCGATAGGCATAAACGAGCCAGCGGCAGCGAATATAGAATACGTGACTCCGCGGTTGCGGCGTCGCCCGAATCGGCGTCAGATCCTCGCCCTGTGGAAAGGTCAGCGGCGGGGTCAAAATAATCAAAGCTCGTTCTATTTCAGAATCCTGCTCTTGCAGGCGGCGACGAATCTCAGAAACGAAGAACTGCGCATCGTCTTTGTAATTGGTCAGCGATTGAGCATCGATCACAAGCGGATCGTTTTCGCGCAACGCTGCGCGCACACCTCTTCGATCGAGTCCTTTGACCCGCTCCTGGCTGAAACTGATTTTGCGCCGCTCTAGGTTAAGCACAGTGACGTCCAGCGATCCGTTCCCAATCGCCAGACGAGAGATGACTTCCAGGCGCGGAATAACACTGCTCATCCAGGCGCGGTTCAGAGGTTCGTTTACCACTATCTCGATGCGAACCGGTTTTCGGGTTTGCAACGGAAGCGATAGCTGCGTGGAATCGCAGCGCGAAAATTCCACTTTCGGCAAATCCCGCCAGATCGAAGGCAAGGGATCGTGACGAAGTTCAGGCACGCGCAGGCTCGCCTGCTTCCGATCGCGCTTCCCGGACTGGAAATCATAAACGGCTGCTGTCACTTGGTATTCGCCGGGCACGATACACACCGGCTGAAACAGAGTCAGATGAGAAGAACGGGTCCCTTCCGTAAAACTCCGCGAAGTGTAGATCCGATTGTCCCGGTCGCGAATCTGCACCGAAAACGCTAGGTGCCGTCCTTCGGCCTCGCCCGTGCCGATTTCTGCGCGAATCGATGTTTGCAGACGCTGCGATTCCCCTAGGCGCACGGGAGAAATGCGCAAAGACCATCGAATGGCGGCCTGCCCACTGAGGAGATCTTTCTCCGGCGATTCCTGCCGGAGCGGCTGTCCGAGCGCGGCGACCGCGAATACCACAAACCCTTGCCGGACCCGCAACATCCAGCCATCATATCCCGCGATGCAACCTTCTGCTTCGTTTGTCCAGAGCGATCGATGTTCGGTGGGGACTCGCGCGGGGCCGTCCGCCCGCTGCCGCGCGATTGAGCGCAGCTTCGACCGCAGCGCCGGTCAGGAAGAAGCGCCGATCAGCGCGGCTATTGAACGGTGATTTTGAACGGCTGCTCCAACAGCTTCGGGTCAGTTCCTTTCGTCCGAAGCATAAGCGACCAGCGCCCCGCCTTGACTCCAGTGGGTACTTTGAATTTGATGAGTTTCTCCTGCTGCTGGACAATCTGAACCTGAACATCGTCGGTATCGTTGGTCAGGTAAAGGGCGTCTACGTTTGCGCTATCCATTCCTTCCCCGGTTACGCTGACCATGTCGCCCGCTTTAGCGATGTCTGGATCGACGCTAATCACTTTTGTACCATCGGCATGAAGTCCAGGCAGGCAGAGCAGCAGGGCGGAAATAGCGATCACAACTCGTATGATTCCCATCCCGTTTCTTCCTTCCCGCTACCGATACATCGCAAACGGAAAGCAATCGCGCCGCCGCCCGGTTCATCCGAAACGTCTTTAGCTTCATCACTGAAAAGCCCGTAGAAGGGGTTTCGGTGTCCGATTTTCGGACATCGACCGATTTCAAGACATCGAGATCATAGGATTGGCAAGACCGATGGCATGAACTTCTGGGGCGTTCCGCAGGTTCGACCCTGCCGCTCAGGATACGTTCGCGTTTTCGCAAATCTCTCGGGCGAAGTAGAGCGTTCCACCTGGAAACCGATTTTATACCAATGGATTTAGCCTTCCTTCTGTTCGTGTTCTGCGTCGTGCTTCTCGCCGTTCGTCGGTTTCGTGGCTGCCCCGGATTAAGTCGAGATTCGAATGCTGCCAACTCTGGTCATCGAAGGCTGGGAATTCTTTCAAGACCCGTTCTGGCGCGGGCCGAAGCCGACGGCGGAGACGACGTTCGAGATTTCGCTCGTCGGCGATGAGCGGCGGTGGCGGGTGAAGGCCGGAAAGCTGTACACTGAGGCGTTCTCGGACTGCGATCACTCTATGGCGGGTTGAGCTGCAAGAAGCCACGGTGCGAATCGGTGCTCCAAAAGACGCCTACTGCACTGTCACGACATTGCCCGCGGGCGTCACGGATCCGGCGTACGTGCACGAAATCGCCAGATCCCCACTCCCCACATTTGCCGGAATATCGAGATTTAACTGGTCGAGCCCCGGCGACACGACCCCCGCAAACGCGAGATTCGCGACAATTCCTCCCACCGTGCACACCGGCAAACTCGGCAGAGCTCCAAACTGCGCAGCCGACCCCGGGGTCAGCGTCGTCACCGGCAATCCGAACCCTGTCGCATAGATGACAATCTGCTCACCGGGCGAAGCAGGCGTCGATAATCCCGGAAACAGCGCCGTCGGTCCCACAATGGTATTGTTCAAGTGCGCCGCGACAATGTGCGCCCCGTCATAATTAAAAAGCGACGGAACATAGTCCACCAGCGTCGCCGTAAATGGCGGACTCTGCGCTGACCCGTTCGTCACGATCACCGGCACCGCGCCCAACGAGTCGTCGAAGGGCGACAGCACGTTGATCTGATCCTGCGCGCAAATCGTGCTCGTCGCCGCGCTGCAATAGTAATAAACGTACGCGGGTTTCCCATTAATCGTCACCGAAATTCCGTCGAGCGTCGTTGGCATCAGCCCTTGGTTAAAAGAAGCCGCCGAGCTCCAATCGACCCCCGCCGCAGCCGTCGTTGCGGGAACCAAATTACTTCCCTTGACCACCGTCCAGGTATTCTGCGCGATCCCATCCGACGGCGGGGCAAACGCGGTGCTCACCGAAGAAATCGTCCCACCCGAGGGCGCCGTCGCGCCCGAACACGATGTAATCGAAGTCGCCGTGCTGAACACCACCGGGCCGCCATTAAACGAATAGTTCAACGTGATCGGCCCCAGATTCCAGCTCGAAGCAGCCGGAAACTGCACCGGAGGCGAATTCGGAAAAAAGTCGAAAATCCCTTCGCCGCCGAGATTCACTTCCCAATACGGAGAATCTTGAAGATTTTCCGAACTCACCAGGAAACTGCTCAGGTTTGACGCAGACACGTATGTGAACCCTACCTGCCCCGGCGTCACGGGCCCCTGATACGTCGTGCCCTGATACGTAAATGTGCTCTGTTGCTGCACCGTGAACGTCTCATTCGTCGGTTCGGAAACCGTGCTGATCACGC
>JASHWA010000625.1 GCA_030044325.1 Bryobacteraceae bacterium | reverse complement strand
GGAATTCTTCGGCCCTTCATAAACCTTCTTGAGCGCGGCAAGCTGCGGAGCGGTCAGGCACGTATCCGAATCCGCGCCCTTGCACGCGAGCACGTCGGGATCGAAATGGCAGCGCGTGGGATTTTCGATCACGCCGTCCTTGACCCCATCGAGCGCATCGCATTGCGCGTCCGCCGCCGATTCGATCAGCGCCAGCTTCTTGGGCGGAATGAAGGTGGCCGGCTCTTCATCGAGCGCCTGCCCGTCCCACACGAAGCCCACGCCGATGTGCGTAAAATAATTCGCCGGCGCGCCCGCGACGATGCCGTCGTAATCGGTGGGGTAGCGCTGCGCCTCCATGAGCGCCTGCCGGCCTCCGTTCGAGCAGCCGTTGAAATAGGAATGCTTCGCCTGCGAGCCGTACAACGACTTGACGACGGCCTTCGACTGCACGGCCGTCTCGTGCACGGCGCGATAGCCGTAGTCGACGATTTTTTCGAAATGTCCCAACCCCCAATCGCCGTCGGTCGCGCCGGCTTCATGGCCGGTGTCGGTGCTGGAAACCGCGTATCCGGCCGCGATCGCCTGGGCCATCTGCGGGTAGGAGATCGAGCCGGCGAATCCGCCGTTGCCGACGCCGAGCAGCCTGCCGTTCCAGGCGCTCGATTCGGGCAGCCACACCTCGAATTCGATGTGCGAATCCTGGCTGGGCGCGATGACGCCTTCGACGCGGCAAAATGACGGAAGTTTCTTGAACAGCGCGCCGCCGCGGCCGCCGGGGGGAGTGAACGCGCCCGGCTCGACTATTTTGGCCGACCCGATGGTGGTCGCGGCGAGCTTGATGTTGCTCAGGCTGTCGCATGGAGATGCGGCCAGAATCCCTGCATAGGCCGCAAGCAGAAATGGAATGCGCCGGAAAGTCATACTCAAGATTCTATTCCTGTACGCAAGCGCGCGGTGAGACCGATGCCCAACGCGCTCCCGTGCTATCGCGCAAACGGCTCGAGGAATTTTCCAAAAGTGCGCGGGCGCAGCGCGCTGCGTGACGAGGCGTGTCCGACGGCTGGGTCAAGTGTATTGACGGGGCCTGGACCTATATAGCCAGCGTGTTGCGGAACGCCGTTTTTCAAGTAGAATCGCCTTTATATGCTACGACTCGCGTTGCCCCTGGTGCTCGCGGCTGCCATGCTCCCTCATCTATCCGGTCAGGGGCGCCAGGGCAGAGGCGCGAACAACGCATTTCCCGGCGGGACCAATCCGGACGGATCGCTGCGGCCGACTCCTCCGGTCACGCGGCTGTTCACGCAAGACGCCTACACGGAATATGAGATTCTGGCGCCCGGCAGCGAGTCCTTTCGCATTCGTTTTCTTCCCGAAGAGACGCGCGCCGGGGCGACGGAACTGGTCAACGCGACGCGCGGTGGGAGCGAAGGCTCCGGCATCGAGGTGTACGACCCGCGCACCGGCAAGCCGCTCAAGTTCACCTATCAGCCCGATCCAAACGATCCCGAGACGCACGCGATTCACGCTACGTTGCCGATTCCCGTTCCGGAAGGCGGTGTGGGACGAGTGTTGATCTACAAAACCTACCAGGACGCGCGCACCTACATGATGCACGGCGAAGATATTGTGTGGGTTCGCAGCCTGAGCGGCTACCGCCTCGGCGTTCTGCTGCCGCCGGGGTTTGCCTTCATTTCATCCAACGTGGCCGCGCAGCTCAGCACTACCGCGAGCGGGCAGTTAAAGCTGGCGTTTGCGAATCCCAGCGGACAGAGCAATCCGGTAACGATTCACGCGCGCAAGACGACCGCGCAATTTCCGCCGTCCGACTACACCGATATGTTCTTTGACGATGTGAAAACGCTGTACGATTTGGACGCGCCGCAGACGCACGCGATCAAAGTCGAGCAGATTTATAGCGATTATCGCAAGGGCAGCAGCGAGCGGCTGGATTCGCTTTCTTATCTGGCTTTGCAGGATTTGAAGGTGATCGATCTGGACACGGCCAAACCGTTCGCGCTCAAGGCGGCTGGCGGCCGGGAAACCATCGGCCTGGAGGTCCCCATTACGGACGACAAGCAAAGCGCGCACATCAAAATCACGGGCACCTTGAAGGACAACACTTACAAGGTCGATGGCGGCGGCACACTGATCTTCGACCGCTCCTTGCACGGTCTTCGCAACACGGTGCTTCTTCCCGCGGGGTGGGAGGTGTCCGGATGTTCACAATCGGCGACGTTGGGGACCTACCAGGGGCGCGCGTCCGTGGTGCTGATCAATCTGAACGCCGAAAACACGTACCGCGTGGTGATCCGCGCGCGGAAGATCTGATGGAGTGCGCACAACGCGGCCCCAAGTTCGGCGTCAAGATGCTTCCCTGCAACCAGCGGAGAGGGACGTCCCCAAGGGGCTCGCCAGCGCAGTGGGTGCGCGGCGACACCGGGTCGACGGCTGCGTCAAGTATATGAACGTCCTAATTTCTCTGGACTGGTATCCCCTGGCCGACCCGCACTTCGCCGAAGGCCGTCCAGGTCACTAAGTAACAATGGGGACACAGGCGGAGCGGGTCGGACGACGGCCCCAATCCCGCAAAATCCACGAGTTCCATCTCCCAACCACATCGGGGACATACAGGTTGCGGCGCCATAGGTTCTCTATCATTCAGATTCATTCGAAGAGTGGAGCGTTTCGCCGGCTCAGATGAATGCCGCCTTGCAACCCGCGGTGTTGGAAGCGAACATTGTGTTTCCTGTATTCTGAATCGTCGCCTTCATGAACATTCAAGCCCGCGAACAAGCTAACGCCGTGGTCCTCACCATCACCGGCCGGATGGATGCCGAGAAGGCGCCGCAGTTTGAACGGGCGTGCGACCTCTGGATTCGATCGGGTTACAAGCATCTGATCGCCGAACTCACCGGCCTCGAATACGTCAGCAGCATGGGACTGCGATCTTTTCTGGCGGTCGCGCAAAGGCTCCAGTCCGCCTCGGGATCGCTCATCCTGTGCGGACTGAAGGGGCTCCCACGCCAGGTTTTCGAAATGACGCGCCTCATCGATCTGTTCACCGTTTTCGATTCGGCCGACCAGGCTCTCGCCTCGTTCTGATGCAGCCGCAGCTTCCGATTTTTTCCGGCTCACGATAAGTTTTCCGCTTAGTCATGCATTTGTGATATCTTTGTCTGACATCTGACGAAAATGCCGTCCGCCGGAATGCTGCCGAACGAGGATCACGCCATGACGACGCTGCGTAGATTTCGCTTCCCGATTTTGATCGGTGGCGCGCTGATTGCCGCCGCCGCGCTTCTGTATTTCTCCGGCGCGCAGATTCTGCCGGAAAAAATCCAGGGCGCCATCGGCAAGCGCGACGTCTATCGCGACGGCCGCGTCGCGAGCGCCGATGTCGATGCCGCCGGCACTGCTCCCGTCGCCATCAACGCTGTCATCGCCAGCAGCCAGTTCAAGGCTCTCGAGCATAACGCCGCGTTCCAGGAACTGCTCCAGAGCGAATCCTTCGCGCAACTGTCGAAGGATCAAGCGTTCGTGGGACTGCTGTCCGACCCGGCCTTTCTTCGCCTCGCACAGGACCAGTCATTTGCCGCGCTGCTCCAAAACTCTGCGGCCCAGGGAATCGCCGGCGGGAATGGGCCGAGCGGGGGTCACCTGTTCGCCGGCCTGGAGCAGAATGCCGCCTACGCTGCGCTTCAGAACAACGATGCTTTCGCGCAACTGGTGAACAACCAAGCGCTGGTGAGCCTGGCGCGCAGCGACCTGTTCGCGCACCTGGTCACCTCCGGGGCCTTCCAGAGCCTGCTCAAGGACAACGCATTCGCGCAGCTCGCCTCTACCCAGGCATTCCAGAATGCGCTGCTGGCCGGAAGCGCGGCCAATCTCGCAAATCATATGGCGCGGGAGTAACTGGACGAAGATCTGCCGGTGAAGCGACGGCTAGCCGCGGTTGCACTCCTGGCGCTGTGGAGTTGCACGCGCGTGCGCGCCGCGAATCCGCGCCTCTTCATTCAGGCCTCCGATCATATCGAGGTCATTTATTACAGCCCGGCCCATGAATATCTTGTAACCCACATCATCCGGTCGTACGAAAATGCCCTGAATTTCGAGCGCAATTTGTTTCACTTCACCCCGTCCAAAAAAGTCACCGTTTTACTGGACGACTTCGGCGATTACGGCCACGGCGCCGCCGGCACCGTCCCCTCCAACTTCATCGATGTCGGCATCGCTCCCTTCAGCTACACCTACGAAACGCTCCCGGCGAACGAGCGCATGACCTGGATCATGAATCACGAATCCATCCACATTGTCATGGGCGATAACGCCAATTCCACCGACCGCCGCTTCCGCGGGATTTTCTTCGGGAAGGTCGCGCCCACCGACGAAGACCCGGTCTCGATTGTGTATAGCTCGCTCACCAGTCCGCGCCACTACGCCACGCGCTGGTTCCACGAGGGCATCGCCACCTTCATGGAAACCTGGATGGCCGGCGGGCTCGGCCGCGCCATGGGCGGATGGGATGAAATGGTGTTCCGCGCCATGGTCCGCGATGACGCGTACATCTACGACACCGTCGGCCTCGAATCCGAGGGCACCGCGGCGGATTTTCAAACCGGTGCGATCTCCTATCTCTACGGCACCCGCTTCATGACTTGGCTGTGCTACACCTACGGTCCCGAGAAGCTGCTCGATTGGGTCACGCGGTCGGAAAACACGCGCCGCTACTTCGGTTCGCGTTTCACTCAGGTCTACGGAATCGGCATGGACGCGGCGTGGAAGCGCTGGATCGCCGATGAGCGCAGATTTCAAAATGCGAATCTCGCCGAGATCCGCAAGTATCCAGTCACCAAACCGGAGCATCTCACCACCAAAGCGCTGGGCTCCGTTTCCCGCCCTTATTTCGACGCGAAGCGGAACGTCATTTACGCGGCCATCCGTTACCCCGGCCATATCGCCAGCGTCGCCGCGATTCATCCTGCGACGGGCCAGATCGAGGAACTGAAAAATATCAAGGGACCCGCGCTGTACTACGTTACTTCGCTCGCCTGGGACGCGAAGGATCGCAAGCTCTTCTACACCACCGACAACAACGACTGGCGCGACCTCAATGTCTATGACGTCGATACCCGCCACAGCCGCCGGTTGATTCGCGACAACCGCACCGGCGACCTCGCCTTGAATCCCGCCGATCACTCGCTGTGGGGTGTGCGCCACGCCGACGGCCGTTCGTTTCTGGTGGAAATTCCGGCGCCGTATCAGAAAACCGAAATACGCAAAGAGTTCGATTACGGCGACGACATTTTCGATATCGACGTCTCGCCCGACGGCCTGCATTTAACCGGGGCAGTCGCCGACGTGAGCGGCCGCCAGAAACTGGTGCGCTTCAAAATCGGCGATTTGCGCAAAGGCGGTGCAGCCTACGAAGTCCTTCACGATTTCGAATACAACTCGCCGGGAAACTTCGTGCATTCGCCCGACGGCCGCTATCTTTACGGCTCGTCATACTACACCGGCGCATCCAATCTCTGGCGCTACGATATCGAGACCGGGAAAATGGACGTCATCAGCAACGCCGAAACGGGCCTGTTTCGCCCGTTACCGCTGGCCGACGGGTCTCTCATGGCCTTCGAATACACCAGCCGTGGATTTGTCCCTTCGCGCGTTCCCACCCAAGCGCTCGAAGACGTCAGCGCCGTAAAATATTTCGGCCAGGCGACGCTCGACAAATATCCCCAGTTGCGCTCCTGGAAGCTTCCGCCGCCGTCCTCGATTCACGCCGAAATCACCCGCGCCGGTGCCTACGATCCGCTGCATAATATCCAGCTCATCTCCGCGTACCCGATCGTGCAGGGCTACGAAAATACCGTTGCCGTCGGGATGCGCGCCGAATTCGCCGACCGTCTGCGCCTGGCCGGCGTGAATGTCGATGCCGGCGCGTCGCCCGATCCCAGTCAGCCCGCCGGCCAGCGCGCCCACGTCTCCTTCGATGCGCATTACTGGGATTGGAAGCTCAGCGGCTACTATAACTACGCCGATTTTTACGACCTGTTCGGTCCCACCAAGGTCAGCCGTAAAGGCGAGTCGTTGAAGCTCGCGCATTCCCAGCTTCTGATCCACGATCAGCCGCGCACCCTCACGCTCGATTGGAACATCGCAGGCTACGCCAACCTCGATCAACTCCCTGAATATCAGAACGTGGTCATCAACGTTCATGATTTTTTCGAGGGCAACCTGGCGCTCAAGTATTCGAATGTGGTGAAGTCGCAGGGAGCGGTGGATGACGAAGCCGGCTCCAACTGGGGCCTGTTCGCGCGCCTGTACGATACCGGCTCGGTGTTCCCGCGCTTCTGGGGCAACTATGACCGCGGATTCCTGCTGCCGCGCAACAGCTCCTTCTGGCTGCGGAGCTCGGCGGGAAAATCGCTGGGTGATGTCACCAGCCCGTTTTCGAGCTTCTATTTCGGCGCCTTCGGCAATAATTACATCGACCACGGGACCATCGACCGCTATCGCGAATACTACAGCTTCCCCGGCGTGGGCATCGACGCCATCGGCGGCCGCAGCTTCGGAAAGCTGATGGGCGAATACAATCTTCCGCCCATCCGTTTCCGCCGCTTTGGAGCCACCTGGGGCTACGTCAACTGGGCGCGATTCACGCTGTTTTCTTCCGGCATGATGACCGATTTCAGCAGCAGCGCCGCGCGGGGCGAATTCGTCAATCTCGGCACGCAGCTCGATCTTCGGCTGGTGCTGTTCACGTATCTGAACGCGACGCTTTCGGGCGGCTACGCGGCTGCCTCCGATCGCAACGGCCACATCTCCACCGAATATATGGTTTCCTTGAAGATTCTGTGATCACCGCGACGCCGAGATCGATCCTTGCACAGGCAGGACTGAGTTTGCTCCCCGTGCTGGTCTTTTTATCCGCGCTCAAATGGGTCGATACCTACAAGCTGCTCGCGCTGCCGCGAGTCTTGCGATCGGTCTTCGTCGGCTGCGCTGCCGCAGGTGTTTGCTACGCGCTGAATACGATGGTGTACAATCTCCTGGCTTCGCCCGCCGTGTGGGCGCGTTCCGGAGCGCCGGCGCTCGAAGAAATCGCCAAAGCGGCTTATATCGCATGGCTCATCCGCTCCAATCGCGTTGCGTTCATGGTGGACACCGCGATAGCCGGATTCGCCGTCGGCGCCGGCTTTGCAATGCTCGAAAATCTCACCTATATCCCCGACACTTCCGCGCAAGGCCTGGTGGCGAGCGCGGTCCGCGGCCTCGGCACCGCCATGATGCACGGCGGCGCGACCGCCATCTTCGGAACGATTGCGGTGAGCCTCAGCGAAATTCGCGAATCACGCTCCTGGCTCTTGTTCTGCCCCGGCCTCATAGCCGCGATTACGATCCACGCTCTTTATAACCAGCCGTTCTGGAATCCGATCATCTCCGCTGTTGTCGTGTTGATTGCTTTGCCCCTTGCGGTCGCCCTCATTTTCTGGCGCAGCGAAAAGGCGCTCGAACGCTGGCTGGGGACCAAGCTCGATAAAGATATCGACTTGCTCGAGATGATCAGCAGCGGGAGCTTCGATCAGTCGCGCGTCGGATCGTATTTGCGGTCGCTCGAAAGCGCGTTTACGCCGGTCGTTCTGGGCGATATGCTGGCTTACCTGCATTTATCGCTGGAACTCAGCGCGCGGGCAAAAGGCGATCTGCTGAGGCGCGAAATGGGTTTTCCCGTAGAACCCGATCCGGGCCTCGCCGGGCAGCTGAAGGAGCTTCGGTTTCTCGAATCGCACATCGGGCGTGCGGGAAAGATGGCGCTCGCGCCCCTGCTGGGCAACAGCCGGCGGGATATATGGGAGATGCAGCAGTTGGCGGACAAAATCGCCGATTAAGCGGCCCGCCGCTCCCTGGCGCGCAGGATGCGCTTCATGCAGGATCAATCACGGACGGAGTGGCAAGCCCCAAGCCGAGCCCGAGCGGCCGGTTAACGGACCAGAACGAAGCCGCTGTTGTCCGCACGCGTAGCGTCCGCCGCGCCAGCGGCTTCGTTCTCGTCGGCGACACGGCCAAGTAGTTGGTGGCTGTTGAACGATACGATCCCGCGGTGCCCTGGAGTAGAATGAGATCGTTTAGAGCGACAACCTTCAGCACCCTGCTTTAGACGCTTGTTGAAAGAGGGGACAGACTACTCTGTCCCCCCAGACGCAAACGGTTCAAAACCGCGTGGAGCGGTGGGCGTGGACAGAGCTGTCTGTCCCCTTTTTCAACAAGCTCTTAGACGCCGTCCACTTTTTCTGAAGAGAGGTCGCCATGGCCAACCCAACCCGCGCCAAGCTGATCTTCAAAGTAATCGCGGCCGTCATTGCGCGGACCAGCGTGTTGGGAGCGCTGCTGTTTTTTTCCGCCGGAACACTGGCGTGGTGGCGAGCGTGGGTTTTCCTCGCTGTGATGTTCGCCGCGACGGCGACCATCATGATCGGCGTGAACCAGGACTTGGCCGCCGAACGCCTCAAGGGGCCGTTCCAACCGGGGTCGCGCGCGGACAAGGTCATTTTAGCCGCCTTGATCCCTGCGATTATCGGGCAGTTCGTCCTCATCGGGCTGGATGTGTGGCGGCTGCACCTGCCGGGGAAGCCGGACCTGGTCGTTTCGTCGTTGGGCCTCGCCCTGTACATCGCGGGGTTCTGGATCATCCTCATCGCGATGCGCGAGAACGCCTTCGCCACGACCATCGTCAGGTATCAAAAGGAGCGCGGGCAGGTGGTGGTGGATACCGGTCCCTACCACGTCGTGCGGCACCCGATGTACTGCGGCGCGGTCCTGTGGTTCGTCGGCATGCCGCTGTGGCTGGAGTCAGCCGCGGGCGCGTTGTTTGCGATCGTCCTGGTGGGACTGTTCGTGCTGCGCATCTTCCTCGAGGAAGGCCTTCTCCGGCGCGAGCTTCCCGGATACGCAGCGTACGCGGAACGCGTACGGTACCGCTTGATTCCGTTGGTCTGGTAGCTTATCCTCGTCGCGCAGCAAGGTACACCGTGAAGTACAAACACATCGTCGTCGTCAAACGGGGCCCACCGGAGAACCTTCGCATCGAGGAGTGCGATCTGCGTGAACCCGCTGCCAGGGAAGCCAGGATCAAAGTGTTGGCCTGCGGTGTGTGCCAGCCCGACATACAGAATCGCTACGGACTCAGCCCGTTTTCCCCCAAAGTGCCCTACGAGCCTGGCTGCGCCATAGTCGGTGTGGTCGATGAGATTGGCGCTGGAGTTCGGCGTGCCGTCCGAGGGGCCAGGGTTGCGGCCTATCCGGCGTTCGGAGGCTACGCCGAGTATATCTACCTGCCTGAAAGCCGCCTGGTTCCTGTTCCTTCGTCACTTGATCCGGTCGAAGCGGCCCCGGTGGTGCTGAATTACCTCACGGCGTACCAGTGCTTGCACCGGCGCGCAAGGGTCAAGGCGGGTGACAAGGTGTTGATCATCGGCGCGAGCGGCGGATGCGGCACGGCATTCCTTGACCTGGGCAGGCTCGCCGAACTCAAGATGTATGGCCTTGCTTCTGGAAGCAAGAGCTCCGTCCTCACCCAATTTGGAGCCATCCCGATCGACTATAGGAAAGAGGATTTCGTGGACGTGATGCGCCGTGTCGAGCCGGACGGGCTGGATTTCATCTTTGATGGGATGGGCGGTGACTACATCAACCGGGCCTTCCCGTTGTTGCGCCGCGGAGGCGTGCTGGTGGAATACGCCAATCCGGGGAGCTTGCGCGCCACGCTGCGCCTTCTGGCGAGATCCTTGGTTCGCAATCTCGTCCCTGATGGCGGGAAGTTAAAGGGCTACGGAGCCGGCTTCTCGCTCATTTACCGGAAGCCATTTCTCGATGACTGGGCGATCCTGTTCCGGTTGCTTGCCGAGGCTAAGATTCGGCCTGTGATCAGTGGGAGGTTTCCTCTGCTTGAAGGGGGGCGGGCGAATGCGCTCCTCGAAAGCGGACAGGTGGTCGGCAATCTGGTCCTGGTGGCGCCCAGTCTACTTTCGTGAGTGCGTCATTGCCAAGTCACGACATGTGGACCCTCGCCATTTGGCCGAAAAACACCCTTTAACCCTGAACCGCACAAGAGGATGGGCGTTATGATATGCTCTTCGGGCGGATCGAAACGCAAGGAATCCAGAACGCAACCTGGGACGCGGTGATCCGTCAACGGGCGCGGGCGATGGAGGCGAACGGCGTCGCTTACGAGATGACGCAGTTCAATAACGGTTTGGACGGTCTGAAGGTCCTGCCCCTCCGAAGGCACGGAGGCGAACCTGCTCATACCGGATGCCATTCTTCTCGACTTGAACACGCCCAGAAGCGATGGCTTCAGTGTCCTCATTCGGCTGAAGAATACTCCACACCTGGCGGATGTTCCGGTCGCGATTTTCACCAGTCGCAGGCCCGGAGCGATAAGGCCCGCTCCGATACGTTGGGCGCGGTGCGGTACATCCAGAAGCCATCCAGCCTGGATGAATTTTTCACCACGGTCGGACAGGCGGTCAAAGAGATGCTGGCTGCGTAGAGAATCCACTCGCTGGGCTTCCGCAAAAAATGATCGCGACAACGATTCATCGGACAGTTGATCTTCCGTTTCCGCTGAGACCTCGTCGCAGGTCATGGACTCGCCCGCTCCGGCGCCCGTGGCGGTGTAGAGCCCCACTTGGACCCGAACTCCGAGAATCAATGTAGCTTCGTATACTCGGCTTGGGCCTGCCTGAGACTGGGAACATCCGGATCGGCGCTTTTCCACGCTGCGAGGAACCCTTGCAAGGCGGTCTTCGCCTTCGCGATATCGCCACTCGGGACGAGCGACCGTCCCAATCCGAGCTGCGCCAGTGCGCCGAGTAGGAGCTCACAATCGTGCCGGTCATGTCTAAGACGCCGAAACAATTCCTCGTGTGGCAGCGCCCGGTGGCGTCCGATCCTCTGACGATGACCGGTTCTCAGACATAAATGCTGTCAGGAAACGGCCGGCGAAAGGACGTGCCTGCGGGGCCGTAACTGCTGAAACCACAGAAGGGAAGGGCCATAGGGCGCCTTTCGACCAGCTCTGGCCGCCGATTTGCCAGTAGCGAGGCTGAAGGGATTCCATGATGCCGAACAGTTGCGAGGGAAAATGTCCGGGATGCAACAACGCGCACGCCGGAATCCAGGAGGATCGCAGGACCTTCTTATCGTGGATTTTGGGAGGCGGTATTCTCGCGACGATGGGTTCTTTTCTGTATCCCGTTGTGCGCTTTCTGAATCCTCCGCGGATTACCGAGGTCGCGGTAAATGAGGTGGACGCAGGCAAACCGTCGGATTTGAAGCCGAATTCGGGCAAGATCGTGAAATTCGGCAGCAAGCCGGCGATTTTGATTCGCATCAGCGACAGCGAATGGCGCGCGTTTTCCGCCGTCTGCACGCATCTGAACTGCACGGTGCAATATCGCGATACCACCCAGCAGATCTGGTGCGCCTGTCACAACGGCACTTACGATCGCTTGACCGGTCACGTGGTTTCCGGCCCGCCGCCGAACCCGCTTGAGGAATACGCCGTGAATCTGCGCGGCGACTCCGTGATCATTTCCAAGAAAGCATAGCCATGGCTACGAACGCGATTCAGTGGCTCGATAACCGGCTGGGCCTTAGCGAAATCAAAAAGCTCGCGGATCACAAAACCGTCCCGGTGCATTCGGCGACCCGCTGGTACTACTTCGGCGGCATCACGCTATTCCTCATCGGCATCCAGATCGTCACCGGCACGCTGTTGCTGTTCTACTATCGCCCCACGGTGGCCGAAGGATTCGACAGCGTGCGGTTCATCATGACCCGCGTGGAATTCGGATGGCTGATCCGCTCGATTCATAGCTGGTCCGCGAATCTGTTGATTTTCGTGGCGTTCATCCACATGTTCAGCGTGGTCTTCACGCACGCCTACCGGCCTCCGCGCGAGCTGACCTGGGCGAGCGGCATCGTCCTGCTGGGATTGATGCTGGGGTTCGGATTCAGCGGATATCTTCTGCCGTGGAACCAGATTTCCTACTTCGCGACCAAGGTGGGCACGGATGTCGCGGGAAGCGTGCCGCTTGTCGGCGAGGCCATGGCTCGGGTTCTGCGCGGCGGTGACGACGTGGGGGCGGCAACACTCACTCGCTTTTTCGCGCTGCACGTGATGGTGTTGCCGATGATCACCGCCGCGCTGGTGGGAATGCACGTTCTGCTGGTGCAGAAAAACGGGATGAGCACGCCGCCGTGGATCGCGGCCGACCGCGTGCGGCACATTAAGTTCTTCCCGAATTTTTTTCTGCGCGAATTGATGGTCTGGTACGGAGCGCTCGCGGCCCTCGGGGCGCTCGCGGCGCTGTTCCCCTGGGAACTCGGCATCAAGGCCGACCCGTTCGCGTCTGCGCCCAAAGGGATCCGGCCGGAGTGGTATTTCCTCGCGCAGTTCTACACGCTCAAGCTGATACCGAGCCGGGTGTGGATCTTCGAAGGCGAGCTGCTGGGCATCGCCGGATTCGGAATCGGGGCGCTCGCCTGGGCGCTGCTGCCGGCGTGGGGAGTCAAGCGCTCGGGCGAAGTGCGCCAAAGGCTGGTGACGGGCGCCGCCATTTTCGTGGCCGCGTATCTCGCCGTTTTCACGGCTCTGGGGTACTTCAAATGAAACCCATCGCGATATTGATCCCGATTCTTGCGGCCGCCGTCGCGGCCCAGCAGGTCGCTCAGCCCTCTAAGGACGCCTGCATCGAGTGCCACACCGCGATGGATGGTCCCATCCAGCAGCCGGCGCTGCTGATCAAGGACGATATCCATATGGCCAATGGATTGAGCTGCGCCGATTGCCACGGAGGGGATCGTACCAGCGACGACCCGACGGTCGCGATGAGCACGGCCAAGGGATTCATCGGCGCTCCAAAACGCACCGCAATCCCGCAGTTCTGCGCGAGGTGCCACGCGAGTCCCGATTTCATGCGCCGCTTCCGTCCGCAGCAGCGCGTCGATCAATTCGAGCTGTACAAGACCAGCGTTCACGGCAAGAAACTCGCCGCGGGCGATGAGAACGTCGCCACCTGCATCGACTGCCACAGCGTCCATGATATTCGCGCGGTGAAGAATCCCCAGGCGCCGGTGTATCCATCGCGGATTCCGGATACGTGCGGCCGCTGCCACGCCGACGCGGGCAAAATGGCGAAATACGGAATTCCGACCAATCAGCTGGATCAGTATCACACCAGCGTCCACTGGGCGGCCCTCCAGAAAGGCGATCTCGCGGCGCCCAACTGCGCGTCGTGTCACGGAAATCATGGAGCGAAACCGCCGGAAGTCGCCTCGGTTGCGGCGGTGTGCGGAAACTGCCACGTTCTGTTCGCGCAAAATTACGACAAGAGCGTTCACGCGCCGATCTTCTCGGCGGCGTCGGGCGGCGGCGGCTGCATCGTCTGCCACAGCAATCATGGAATCCAGAAGCCGTCGACGGCGATGCTCGCGGGCGCGAAAGCGGTCTGCTCCGGATGCCACGAGCCCGGGACGCCCGGCGCGAAGACGGCGGGGCAGATGGCGCAATGGATCGATGGCCTAGGGGATGCCCTGAAGCATTCCGAAGCCGTGCTGGGTGAAGCGGACAAAGCCGGAATGGAGGTTTCCGAAGCACAGGTTCGCCTGGACGACGGCCGCGACGACCTGGTCAAGGCGCGCCTGGCGATGCATACCTTCAATCCCGACGAGATGCACAAGCCGATCGAGGCCGGCATGGCGATTGCCGATGAAACTTTGCGCGCCGGTCAGCAGGCGCTGCACGAGAAAAACGTCCGGCGCGTCGGCCTGGCGATTTCCGTTTTCTTTATCGCCGTGACTGTCGCGGCGCTGTGGTTTTTCATCCGCCGGTTGGAGGCAAGCGGCTCGGGACGCCTGGAGCCTTCCAATTGAAATTCGACAAAGGAGAGTCATGAAACCGATCGTTATCGCATTCATCGCAGCATGTGGACTCGCGTTCGCGGGAGCGCCCGAAGGAAAAACGGTGTTTCAGGCGAAGTGCCAGGCCTGCCACGGGCCCAAGGGCGAAGGCAAGGACGCCATCGCCAAGATGTTCAAGGTCGAGATGCATCCGTTCAGTTCGAAGGAAGTGCAGTCGAAAACGGATGCCGACTTCAAGAAAATCATCACCACGGGAAACGGGAAGATGAAGCCGGTTACCGGCTTATCCGACAAGCAGATCGAGGACGTGATCGCATTCGTGCGGACGCTCAAGGACTAACCGCTGCCGCTCCGCTGCTGCTAACATAAGCTGGCACCGGTCTTATGCGCGAAAAGCAGTGGTTCTGGGTGACGCTAACGCTGTCGAGCATCACGCTCGTGGCGCTGGTGTTCGCGGCTTGGGAACTGGTCGAGAACCGCTATTTTCGCGATGCGAATTACCTGACCCTGCATTATCTCTACATCACCCGCGGCGTCGCGTCGTCGCTCGTTCTGGCGTTTTGGGCAGCGTGGTTCGTGCTGCGACAACGGCGCAAGAGCGAAGACGAGTTGCGGCGTTCGAACGAGCGCTACCGAGGGCTGCTCGAGGATTTCCCCGGGGGCGTGATCCTCTATGACAAGGACCTGCGCGTGGTCGAGTGGAACGCTTCGGCCGAGCGTATGTACGGATATTCCAAAGCAGAGATCCTCGGCCGCGCGCTGCCGACCGTTCCTCCCGAAAAAGCCGGCGAGCTCCGCGAGTTCATGCGCCAGGTGGACCATGGCGAGCCGGTCTTGAACGCCGAGACCGCGCGTCTTGACCGCAACGGCGCGGCGTTCCCGGTGCAGCTCAGCCTGCGCCCCTTCAGCGAGCGCGATCAGCCGATTCATTACCTCGAAGCCACCTCGGATATTCGCGAGCGCGTGCGCTGGCGCGACGCCATGATCGAGCTCGAAAAACTCACCAGCATGGGCAAAATGGCGGCCGGTACCGCGCATCATCTGAATTCGCCCCTCGCCGCGCTGCTGCTGCGGGTTCAATTGATGCGGGAGCGCGCCGCCGACGATCACGATCTCGCGCGCCTGGAAGAAGGGCTCACTTTCTGCCGCCATTTCGTCCGGCGGCTGCTCGAGTTTTCGCACATGGGCCCGGTACAAAAGGACGTGCAGAGCGTCGGCGCCACGGTCGAGTCCGTCGCCGGCTTCTTTCAGCCGGTGATCCACGCGAAGCGCGCCACCCTGATCACGGAAACCGCGGACGCGCGAGGCTTGGACGTCTGCGCCGATCGAAATCTGCTCGAAACTGTTTTGCTGATTCTTTTAAGCAACGCTCTGGACGCGATCCCGGCCGGCGGAGAGATCCGGCTTCGCTGCCGCCCGCTGCCCTCGGACCGCGTCGAAATCTCGGTCAGCGACAACGGCGCCGGAATCAGCCAGGCAAACCTGGCGCGCATTTTCGAGCCGTTTTTCACCACCAAAGAGCCCGGCAAGGGTACCGGATTGGGCCTGGCGATCGCCAGGAACTTCGCGGCCGAGCACGGCGGCTCGATCCGCCTCGAAAGCGAACCGGCGAGCGGCGCGACAGCTTATCTGATTCTGCCTCTTCTGGGCGTGGCGGCCCGGGTCGCGGCTGCAGCGGAGGAATCGCGCCTGTGAAGGACGGCCCATCGATTCTAGTGGTGGACGATGACGCCTCGCTGGGCGAAACCCTGAAGGAATTCCTTTCACGCGAAGGATACGACGTCGAGGTCGCGCAATCCGGCGCCGAGGCGCTCGCGCTCCAGGCCGCCAATCCGCGCATTTCCCTGGCGTTGGTGGACCTCATGATGCCATTGATGGACGGCCTCACGCTGACGGTCGAGCTTCGCCGCAACAATCCAGATATTGCCGTGGTGATCATGACCGGCTACGGCACCATCGAAACCGCCATCGAGGCAATCAAGAAAGGCGCCGAAGATTACGTGACCAAGCCGTTCGATTACGAAGCGGTGCGCAAGAAAATCGCCCGGTTGATGGAAGTGATGGAGCTGCGCGAGCGGGTCGTCCAGCTCGAAGGTCATCTCGAACGCCACGCCTGTTTCGAGAGCATCATCGCGGTGTCGCCCGCAATGGAGCGCCTGCTCGAGCGCGCGCGCCTGGCTGCGGCGAGCGATGCCTCGGTGCTGATCCTGGGCGAAACCGGCACCGGAAAAGAGATGCTTGCGCGCGCGATCCATCAGGCGAGCCCGCGCGCCCGCATGCCGTTCGTCCCGGTGAACAGCGGAGCGCTCCCGCGCGAGCTGGTCGAAAGCGAGCTGTTCGGATTCCGGCGCGGCGCCTTCACCGGCGCGCATGCCGATACTCCCGGGATTTTTTCCGCGGCATCCGGAGGAACCGTTTTCCTTGACGAGATCGGCGAGATGCCCAAGGACGTGCAGGTCAAATTGCTTCGCGTTCTTCAGGAAGGCGAAGTGCGCCCGGTGGGCAGCACGAAATCGGTGCGCGTCGATGTGCGGGTAATCTCGGCCACCAATCGCGCGTTGAGCGATTTGCGCTCCACGTTTCTGCGCGAAGACCTGTATTTCCGCATCGCGACCGTCACCCTTCAGGTCCCTCCGCTGCGCACGCGCCAGGAAGACGTTCTGGTCCTGTCGCAGCACTTCGCGGCGCGCCTGGCTCGGCGCTATCGGCGGGAAATTTCACTCTCCCGAGGTGCCATCGAGTTGCTGCTCGCCTACCCGTTCCCTGGCAACGTCCGCGAGCTCGAAAGCCTGATTGAAAGCGCCGCCGCGGTCTCTGCGGATAATCCTCAAGTCGTCTCCGAAAAGGATCTCAAGCCGCTGCTCACCGATACCTCGGCAATGCCTGCTGCGGCGGTAAACCATCCGATCTCGATGGAACAAATGGAGCGCCTTACCATTCAACAGGCGCTGCGGATGGCGGAAGGCAATCGCACCAAGGCAGCGTCGCTGCTGGGGATCTCGCGCGACACTCTCTATCGCAAGCTGCGCCAGTATCAGTCCTGAGCAGTTGTCCGAGAATCGGACGGTGTCGCGATTTGCGCCGCATCCGAAAATGGCTTGTTGGCCGGCGCAACTCTGCATGTAGTTGAGAGCATTCGAGCATCGCGATCGAGCCGCGCCAGTCACGAAGCGTTTTCCATGGTGGGCAACGTGCACTCTCGCTCGCATGATGCCGAGTGGACGCAAACAGCTTCTGCTTTGGATCGCTGCCGCACTCGCGGCGACGGCCGCCCTCACCATCATTCTCATCCGGGAACACCAGCCCGCCGCTCGGCACGTTCTGTTCGTTGTCGGTGATGCGAAGCGAGGCCGCGAGTTGTTCTTCGGCGACAAGCAGTGCTCCATCTGCCACTCGATCGAAGGCCAAGGCGGGCGGATCGCTCCCGATCTGTCGGAAACACATCCCGGCTCGCCGGCCATGGGATGGCTCGCGACAGTCCTTTGGAATCATGCGCCGGGTATGTACAGGAGAATTCGCTCGGGCGTCTCGTATCCGCATCTCGATACCGAGGAGACGGCGGACATCCTCGCCTTCCTGTATGAATCCGCCAGCGCCGAACATTCTGGCGACCCCACCGCCGGACGGAATGTTTTCGAGCAGAAAGGGTGTGTGCGCTGCCACTCCGTGCGTTCATGGGGCGGAAAGAGCGCGCCCGATCTGTCAGACATCGCCGCCGGAGGCTCCAGCGAATGGACCCGCGCGATGTGGAACCACGCAGGAAGCATGATGGCGCCCATTTCCGCCGCTCTCGGCCAATGGCCGGAGTTCTACGCAAATGATATGGACAATCTGATCGCCTACGTGAGCGAGGGAAACACGAAAACGCCCCAGGCAACGCGCGGAGATCCACAACAGGGATGGCAAGTGTTTCAGACCCGCTGCATCCAGTGCCATTCGGTGCGCGGCAGCGGCGGCAAGCTCGGTCCCGAGCTCGGCCCGGAGCGGGATTTGCCGGTCACCACCGCGCAGTTCGCCAGCGTCCTGTGGAACCACGCCCCCACCATGCTGCGCCTGAGTCAGGAAAAAGGCATCACGGCGCCGACTTTGAACGGATCGGAAATGGCCGATCTGGCCGCGTTTCTCGGCAGTCTTCGATTTTTCGAGCCCGTGGGATCGCCCTTCATCGGCGAGCGCGTGTTCAGCGAACGAGGCTGCGCCCGTTGCCATGGACCTTCCGCCGAAGGCACCAAGCTCGCTCCTCCGATCGGGGCGCCGGGCGACGCCTTCACCACAGTCTCTCTCACCAGCGCTCTCTGGAAACACGGTCCCAAGATGGTGGATCGCACCGAACAGCTCAACATTCCCTGGCCGGTTCTCGAACCGACCGATATCGGCAACCTGGTCAGCTTTTTAAATGCACCTCATCCTTCATCGAAAGAAAGGTAGACTTTCATGCGGACTCTTTTCGTAACTCCCAATCGATTCCGGGCTTTGTGGCGAGCAGCCTTGGCCGTCATCATTGTTGCGCTCAGTCTGTCGAGCGCGCCCAAGAACCCCTACAACTCGCACCAGAAAGCGTTCTACGCCGACGCCTCGACAGTAGAGTACGTCAACCCGGGGCTCACCATCACCATTAACTCCGCGGCCGTCGCCAGCGATGGGACGATTACGGCCAGCTACAGTCTTACCGACCCGAACGGGCTGCCTCTGGACTCCGCGGGGGTTCAGACGCCTGGCGCGATCAGCCTGAGCTTCGTGGCGGCGACGATTCCGAACGGGCAGGAGCAGTACACGGCCTACACGACCAAGGTCGCGACGGGAACGGTGATTGCTTCCGTGAATCAACCGGGCGCGGATTCCGGCGGAACATCGGTCAACATCGCCCCCGGCCAGTACACGTACACATTCAAGACCAAGGCGCCCACCGGTTTCGATCCAACGGCGACGCATACCATCGGCATCTACGGGTCGCGCAACCTTACCGAGTGGAACTTCCCCACGGACTATGCGAGCGCAACGTACAATTTCGTGCCCAATGGCGCGAAAGTGACGGTAACGCGCGACGTGATCGAAACCGCGAGCTGCGATCAATGCCACAACGAGCTTTCGGCGCACGGCGGATCGCGCCGCGGATTGAATCTGTGCGTGTTGTGCCATCAGCCGCAGAACGTCGATCCCAATACCGGCGATACGCTCGATGCGAAGGTGTTTTACCACAAGATCCACATGGGCGCGAACCTTCCGAGCGTGGTCGCCGGAGGGCAGTACATCCCGGCGGTCAATTCGTTTGGAACCTTCAACTTTTCGACCGTGATTTTCCCCGTTGACGGAAGCATAAAAGATCCTCGTAATTGCGAAGTGTGCCATCAGCAGACCACTGGCGCAGCGCAGGCCAAGGCGTTCATGACCGAACCATCGATCGTCGCATGCGGCTCGTGCCATGACGATGTCAATTTCGCCACGGGAGCGAATCACCCCGGCGGCATTCAGGTCAACGATGCGGAATGCGCCAACTGCCATATCCCGCAAGGCGAGATGGATTTTGACGCGTCCATTCTGGGCGCGCACGTGGTTCCCACCAATTCGAGCCTGCTGCAGGGACTTTCGGTGAAGATCACCAACGTCACCAAGGGACTGGCCGGTACAGCGCCGACCGTCGCCTTTACGGTTAAGAACAGCGCGGGCGCGGGCGTTCCGCTGTCGCAGCTCGCATCGATCTCGGTCACCATGGCCGGTCCCACCACCGATTACGGCTATACCAGCTTCGGCAGCGGCGTAACCACTCCCGGTTATGTCACCGAAAGCATGTCGGGCGCGAGCTGCGACAACAACGGCAACTGCCAGTACACCATGACGCACCAGGTGCCGGCGGCCGCGACCGGAACCTATGCGGTGGGCATCGAGGCGAGGCGAACCGACACGGTTCCCGAGCTGATCAACGGCGCCACGGTGCAGACCGCGATCGAATACGGCACGCTGAACCCAGTGAGCTATTTCTCGGTGGACGGCTCGCCGGTGACGCCGCGGCGCCAGGTGATCGCGTTGACCAATTGCAACGGGTGCCATCAGATGCTCTCCGAACATGGCTCCCTGCGCAATAACACCGACTACTGCGTGTTCTGCCACAACCCGTCAGATACGGATTTCTCGGAGCGACCCTCCGGGCCTGCGCCCTATAACACGCAACCCGACCAAGGGATCAACTTCAACCTGCTGGTGCACCGCATTCACTACGGCGTGAATCAGCCATCCAACCGGCCGTTTATCGTGATCGGATACGGCGGGAGCGTAAACAATTTCAGCGGCATCCTGTTCCCGGTGCTCAGCCCATCGGGCACTGCGACCAATACGGAAATCTGTTCGATGTGCCACGCCAATTCGAGCGAGATGAACGATCTGGCGCTCACCGGCCTGAACCCGGTGACCGATCCCCAGGGGCCGATCAATCCGATTCAACCGTTCAGCTCGGCTTGCACCGGCTGCCACATGGATATCGCGACCGCGGCGCACACGTTGTCCAACACGAACTCGCTTGGCGAGGCATGCAATGTGTGTCACGGCTCGGGAGCGGCGTACGCCGTCGACTCGGTGCATGCGCAATATTAGAGCGCTTTTTTAGAAAAAGGAGATTTTCATGCGCACCATCTTTTTCGTAACTCTTCTGGGTTCACTGCTTGTGCAGGCCCAGGACAAGCAGATCAAGCGAGTGCCCATTGCTCAAACATCACCGGCTTCCGGCAAAGCGATGTTCGGCGAATACTGCGCCGTGTGTCACGGATTGGAGGGAACCGGGGACGGCCCGGCTGCGGCCGCGCTGAAAGACAAGCCAGCCGACCTGACGGCACTGGCTGCGAAAAATGGCGGCAAATTCCCCGAAGCGCATATCTACACGACGTTGCGTCAGGTCGAGTCGCCGATCCACAGCTCGAAGAGGATGCCGGTATGGGGCAGCCTGTTCTCTTCGATCACCACCAACCCGGCGGAGACGCAGATGCGCATTAATAATCTGGTGAGCTACGTTCGGAGTCTACAAAAATCCACGGTGCTCGCATCTTCGCACGCGGCCGCAGATGAAGCCGCGGCAGGACGGTAATCGGGCACCAACGATTCGTTGCATGGCAGGGGCGAACGGCGGGTCCGCCGCGTTCGCCCCACTTTTTCAGGACTCGCTCATCCCTCTCGTAACCGGCGGCACACTATTGGCGCGACTACGATGATTCGCATTGCTCGCAAGCCGAGCGCCGGCTCCGGGGCCAGATCAGGCTGGGGCTCTCGCGCAGCAACGCGAGAGGACCAATCGACAGTCCACAATCTTGTTTTGCGTCGAAGGTCGGTGGACACGGAACTGAATCGGCACATGTGAACAATCCGTGGGTGACCATGACGCGGATGTCGCGCACTCCACGTTGATTCCGCCTTTCGCACCCGGACATGAGGGTTGCACCGGTATCCAAGATGTCACCTATGATCACAACGGGTGACCCGATCTCACCGCTCAGTTCAGCAGGCATGATCCCTGCGGGTCCGCCGCTTCTCAAAATACGGGACCGGGCCGGCCGTCCTGCTAAGCGCGATCCGCACGGCCTCCGAGCGTCCGATCGCGCCCTCAACAACGAGATTCGGCGCCATGCTTTCCGATGAAATCGCCAACCGACGGCTGAAGGCACGGTGTCGGCAACGCTCGTTTCGAAGCTCAACAATCGCGGAAGACGAAGGTTTCTTGCGATTCTCGGCGGAGCGGCCCGCTCAAAACCGGTACAGCAGCTCGAGGTATCCGAATCTTCCGTCCTTCCCCCTGGGATAAATCTGTTCCATCGCGGCGAGCGCGAAGAAGCGATCGAGATGCTGGATGACCCTCAAGAGTACAAACAGAGCGCCGGATTCGGACTTCTTTCCGGCCCGCGGAGGGCGATGTGAACAGCAGACTTGAATTGCTCGCAGCTCTTCTGGAATATCCCGACCCAGCCTAGCGCTTCGACCGTTTAAATAGTTGGAGCTGCTGATGGAAGACATTGGCGGCGTCCCGGCGGGAGAAGGTCCAGTTGATTTGGAGGCGCTGGTGGTTGACCGAGCGATTCCACGCGGCGCATTCGGCCCGCAGGACCCGTAAGGAAGGGATGCGTCGCGAGCCAAGGCATTGCCGGGCGAAGATGCTAATTTCGATCTCGGCTTGGTTCAGCCAACCGGCGTGTTTGGGTGTGAAGTGAATGGTGAAGCGGCTCCAGAGATGGCCACCGAGTTCTCCGAATTGACGCAGCAGCGAGCGGCGGGAATGCGTGCTGAGGTTGTCCAAGACCAAGTGAATCGTGCGAGCATTCGGATACGCTGTGGCGAGGCGCTGCAGGGTCCGGGCGAACTGCTTGCCGCAGCGATTGGGCGTCGGCCAAATGAAATGGCGGCCCGCCCGAGGCTCGACCCCACAGAACACGTTGGCCGTTCCGCAGCGCTCATATTCACAATCGCGCTTGGCCGGTTGAGCCGGCTCGGCAGCGGCGGCGGGGCGAACATCCCGATGCAGGACCACGGGCTTTTCATCCAAGCAAACCACGGGCTCTTGCGGACTTATAAGGCCTTTCGTACACCTCCAGCACGTCGTTCATGCGTTCCCAGTAGGCCTCATCGACCTCCGCCACGCACCACATTTTTTTCCCGCCACGGCTTGAGGTCGTGGTCTTGGAGAGCGATCCGAATGGCTTCCCGGCCTACGCCGCGCACGATCTTTCGTCTGTTGGCTTCGGCGGCCAGCACGCGCACCGTCCGGCGTGCCTGCCCGGGCGGCGGCGGTCCGCACGCCAACGCGACGATCTTCTGTTGCTGGATTTCGTCCAATGCCGGCCGTTTCCCCGGACGTGGACCTTCGTAGACGGCTGCCTCCAGCCCTCCGGCCCGGTAGCGCAGGGCGATCTTGCGCGCGCCTTCATCGGAAAGTTCAAACATCGCGGCTGCCTGCGGCGTGGACATCCCCTCATCCAACCGCAACAGCACCAGGGCTCGGACCACGGTCCGCACGGGCAGAACGCCGCTCTTGAGCAGTTCCCGCAGGTCCTCACGCTCGCCTTCGGTCAACTTCACCGCAGACTTGGTTCGTGACATACCCAAGTATGCCAGGACTTCGCCCGCTCTCCAACTATTTATGCGGTCACGGTACTACCTGGAGCGCTGCCGGCAATGCATCCGCGAGTTCGCGGCCGCGATCGCCGGCTTTCCGTGGCCGAGCTTCAGGAACACTTCATCGCGAGGGTTCGACTGGAACCCGGCAACCGCGCTCGAAATCGGCTGGCATCTTTATGCCGAACAGTATGCACGCGGCGCATTCCGGTAGTGGTTCAGTTCTTCAAACTGAACCACTACCGAAGGGGTTGAAATCCCGACCTCAGTCATGAGTCTCCTTGTCGCCGATTGCCTGACCGTGCGAAACCCCTCGTTAATATTCGTTCTTCTCGATACCCTCGACCCGACTGTCGCCGCCATGTCATTTGGCGTGATGAATTCCCTACGGCGGCTCGAACGACTTCTCAATGAGCCGGCTGCCTGCCTTCACCCGGCCAGACCCCGCCGCAGCACGCCGGCCACGAAGTCATCGAAAAAAACCAAAACCTCCGCCCGTTGCATAGGGAGACGATTGCTGATCGCCAGCTTCGCGAGCCCGTGCACGGCCGACCAGGAAGTAAGCGCCAACGGCTGTGGATCGCCGGCGGCTAATGCTCCTTCGGCCTGAGCGTCCTCGATGAAATGGAGCAGCGCGTTGAAGGCGGACTTACTGGGCGCTGCGCACTCCGGATAATTCGCGAGGTCGAACCCGGAATCGAACATCACAAAGAAGTGTTGTGGCCACCGCAGCGCGAAAGCGATATAACCTTCCCCGCTCAGCTGCCATCGCTCCAGGGCGGTTTTGCCGTGCGAGGCAGATTCGTTCATCGCTTGTGTCAGCCGTTCGAATCCTTGTGCCGCGACCGCCGCGAGGAGTTCGTCTTTTTCGCGGAAATGCCGGTACGGCGCGTTGTGCGACACGCCCGCCCTCCGCGCGACTTCCCGCAGGGTGAAGGCCTGCGGGCCGAGTTCGGCGATCAATTCCAAAGCCGCTTCGAGCAGGGCGTCCTTCAGATTGCCATGGTGGTAGGGGCGGCGACGGGCCCGGCTTCGGTTTGATCTATATGTTGACATCAGCAACATTATTGCATAGAATGATGTTGCTGGTGTCAACATGAGCGTTATTTCGTATAAACAACACGCACTCGATTGTCAATGGGACGCCATTGTCATCGGATCCGGCATGGGCGGACTCACGGCAGCGGCATTACTCGCCAAACACGCCGGCAAAAAGGTGGTTGTGCTCGAACGGCATTACACGGCAGGCGGCTACACCCACACGTTCCACCGCCCCGGTTACGAATGGGACGTCGGCCTGCACTACATCGGCCAGGTCCATAGCACCTCCTTCAGTGTGCGGCGTGCGTTTGATCATCTGACCGAAGGCCGGCTCGCCTGGAGCCGAATGCCCGATATCTACGACCGTGTCATCATGGCCGGACGAAACTACGACTTCCCCAGCGGGACGGAGCGCTTCCGCGAGCAGATGAAGCATTATTTCCCGTCCGAGGGAGCCGCGATCGATCAGTACATGAAGGCTGTCAGGGATTCGAACCGGGCAAGCGGCCTGTACTGGGCCTCGAAGGCGATTCCCCGCCTGATGGACGCAGTTGCCGGCCCGTTTCTGCGCCGCCCGTTCCTTCGCTGGGCGAGCCGTACGACGGCCGAGGTCCTTCGGGGGATAACGAAGAACGAGGAATTGATCGGCGTCCTGACCGCGCAATGGGGCGATTACGGACTTCCACCCGCGCAAAGCAGCTTCGGCACTCACGCGATGATCGTCGAGCATTATTTCGAGGGCGCCAGCTACCCGGTTGGGGGCGCGGGCCGCATCGTCGAGGCCATCCGTCCGGTGATCGAGAGCGCGGGTGGCAAGGTGGTGGTCAGCGCTGAGGTGGCCGAGGTGTTGGTGGAGCATGGCCGGACCGCAGGCGTGCGCATGGCCGACGGCCAGGACATCCGCGCAGCGATGGTAATCAGCGATGCCGGCGCTCGCAACACGTTCGAGCGATTGCTGCCGAAGCCGGATGCCGCACTCGATCGCGCCCGGGGCGAATTGCGCATGGTTGAGCCGTCGAGCGCCTACTTGAGCCTTTATGTCGGGTTGAGACATACGGCGAAGGAACTGGGGCTGGAGGGGACCAACCTTTGGATTCACCCCACCTCCGATCATGACCGAAATCTGGAGCGGTTTTCGGCGGATCCATCGGCGCCGTTCCCGTTCCTGTACATTTCGTTCCCGTCCGCCAAGGATCCCGACTTCGAGAGGCGTCACCCGGAGAGAGCCACGCTTGAAGTCGTGACCATGGCTTCTTACGATCGGTTTGCGCGCTGGCAGCGGACCCAGTGGCACAAGCGCGGCGACGACTATTGCGCGCTCAAGCGCGACTTGACGGAGCGGTTGCAGGCCGAGCTCGAGCGCGCGGTTCCGGCGGCGGCGGGCAAAGTGGACATCGCCGAGTTATCGACCCCGCTCAGCACGCGGCATTTCATGAACTACGAGCGCGGCGAGGCCTACGGGCTTAGTTCGACGCCCTCGCGGTTCCAGTTGCGATCCCTCACGCCGCGAACCCCGATTCGGAACCTGTATTTGGCCGGGCAAGACGTGGCGAGCCTGGGAGTCGCCGGGGCACTGTTCGGTGGTGTGTTAGCTGCCTCGGCGGTGCTTGGGAGAAACCTACTGCCAGTCATCACCAAGGGGTCTTAGCTTGAGCCTGGCGGCGTTCGTTGCCGGTGATCACCAGGCCCGCGGCGTGGTCGGCAGGTCGGTCGTCGCGACCCACATCGCCGGCGCGCGGCAAAGGAAGTGTTTTGTTAGCCTCGTCTGGCCTTGAATCGCCTCAAGCGGAAATTCGCTTCTCTTTCCCGTTCGCGGATGTACTCGACAACGGTTCTGATATCTGCCCGGACACTCGGCAAGACCCTTTCCTCCAGCACCCTGGTCGTACGTGTCACGCGTGTGATCTCCCGGCCCAGCATCTTGACCTTGCTCTCGAACGCAGCGATCTCGAGCATCGTGCCCACGATGGATTCAAAGAGGTGGATCGACTCCTCCAGGTGCGGGGAGGCGAGGGTGTAGCCATAGGTGCGCTCCACAGGTGAGCGCACCAATGGCCCATAGATGGTGAGATCCCGGTACCGAACCCCGAGAGCGTTGCGCTGTTCTACCGTGACGCCGACCTCGCGCGCAGCCGTCGCGGCAAGCGATTCGATCGCCGCCATGCCCTCGTGCCCCTCGCTGAGATGGATTTCGGCGAGCGCCTGGCCATAGTCCAGCCGGATCGCGTCGCGAGACCGGACGAAGGTTCGCACCGACTCGAGAAAGCTCCGGATCACGGCGTGGCGTCTTGCCTTGAGAATCGCCACGCTGTTCACCACCGAGACCGCCTTCTGCTTCAACTGCAACAGGTCGGTGCGCGTTGGGTGGATCATGGCGCAAGCAGCCCGAATCTCTCGAGGAGCCCGCGGCTCGCATCGAGGGTTTCGCCGACCGTGCGCCGCACGGTGCCCTGGTGCACGATTTCATGCTCGAAGGCATCGGCGAAGTCCAGCATCTTCTTGTCGGCATCGCTCATACCCTCGCGGCCTACGATCGCCTCGAGCCGGCGCAGATCCCGGCCCGTCGCGTAGTGCCTATAGAGAGCGTTGGCGATGACGCGATGATCTTCGCGTGTGCGGCCTGCACCGATGCCCCGCTGCATGAGCCGCGACAGGCTCGGCAGAATGTCCACCGGCGGGAAGATCCCTCGTTGGTGCAGCTCCCGGCTCAGGACGATCTGACCCTCCGTGATGTAACCGGTCAGGTCCGGGATCGGATGGGTGATATCGTCCTCCGGCATGGTTATGATCGGCAGCAGAGTAATCGATCCCGGTGTGTCCTTGATTCGGCCCGCGCGCTCGTAGAGCGAGGCCAGATCAGAATACATGTAGCCGGGATAGCCCCGCCTTCCGGGCAGTTCCTCCCGGGCTGCGGACACCTCTCGCAAGGCATCGCAATAGTTGGTCATGTCCGTGACCAGCACCAGCACGTCGCGCCCGTGCTCGAAGGCCAGGTACTCCGCCACGGTGAGCCCGAAGCGCGGCGCAAGCAGCCGCTCGACGACCGGATCGCTGGCGAGATTGATGAACGCCACCGAGTCGCCGCGCATCCGTTCGAGCGCCTGCCGGTAGAACGCGTGCTCGTGGTAAGTGAGCCCGAGGGCCACGAATACGACGACGGAGCCGCCGCCCCCTCCAGAGGTATCGGCGCTACCGGCACGAGCATGTTCGAGTATGCTGGCGGCGATTTC
>JASHWA010000624.1 GCA_030044325.1 Bryobacteraceae bacterium | reverse complement strand
TCCCCGCGGCCCAATTCGAGCGAATACTCGACCTCATCGCCCCAATCCCGATACATCTCCGGGGCAAGCTCTGCCGGCTTCACCAGATCGGCCGTCAACTTTCGGAAAGTTTCCACTTTGAAGCGCAGCACGTATTCGCGGAAACTCTCCCCTTCCAGTCGATTGTGCTTGAAATGTTCGAGCACCCGTTGAACCGCCGTGGGAACCATCCGCGCCGGCAAACTCTGCACCGCCAGCCCGAACTCATGCTGCGTTCCGCCCACCAGCATCAGGTAATACGGCACCTCTCGCCCGTCGATCTTACGCGCGTTTCCGTAGAAACCAATGTCGGAAATCCAGTGCTGCCCGCACGAATTCGGGCATCCGCTCGAATTGATCCTCAGCCGCCGAACTGCCGGATCGGTTTCGCGCGCCAAAACCGGCGCCAGCGCCGAGCCCAGCCCCATCGTCTTGGTCAGCGCCAGGTTACAGCTATACGCGCCCGGGCACGTAACCACGTCGCTGATCTCGTCCGCGCCCGATTCCGCCAGCCCGATTTCCCCGAGCGCGCCGTAAACCCGCTTCACCGCGCCCGCCGGAACCCATGCCAGCACGACGTTCTGATTCATGCTGAAACGCAGCGCGCCGTCGCCCGCCTGTTCCGATAAATCGGCCAGCGCGCGCATCTGCCAGCCCGTCAAATTCCCTTGCGGAACCTTTACCGTGACCATCGCGTAGCCCGGCTGCTTCTGCCGCGCCACGTTGGTCGCGCGCCACGCCCGGAAACCCTCCGATTCGTGCTCCAAAACCGGTAAAAGCTCACCCGATCCTTTCGGTGGTGGATACGGCTGAAAACCACCAAAACCTTCCGGAACCTCCTCCGGCATCTCGATCCCGCCGTTCCGCACGATCGCGCCATACTCTTCTTCAATCGCGTCCCTCAACCACTCGAACCCGCGCTCCCGCATCACGAACTTCAAGCGAGCCTTATTCTTATTGTTCCGGTTCCCGTGCCGGTTGAACACGCGAATCACGGCTTCCACCCGGCTCACGATCTCCTCCGCCGGAATGAACTCATGGAGCAGCCGGGCCTCGGTCGGCAGCGGTCCCAATCCCCCGCCCACCGTCATCCGGAACCCGCGAATCCCGTCGCGAACCACCGCCCGCAGTCCGACGTCGTTAATCGCCGTCGCCATACAGTCATCCGGACACCCGGAAAACGCGACTTTGAATTTCCTCGGCAGATTGTCCGTCAATTCCTTATGTAGGAACGCAAATGCCAGGCGTCTCGCATAGGGCTGAACATCAAACGGCTCTTCCGGATGCAAACCCGCAAGCGGACAAGCGGTTACATTCCGAACCGTGTTGTAACACGCTTCCCGCGTCGTCAACCGGACGTCGGCCAGGCGGTGCAAAACCTCGGGAACCTCCCGCAGCGGCACGAAATGGAACTGCATGTTCTGCCGCGTCGTCAGATGCCCTTTCCCGCCCGCAAAATCGTCCGCAATTCCAGCCAGTTGCCGCATCTGGCCGGCCGTCAGCAGCCCTCCCGGAACCTTCGTCCGGATCATGTGCACGCCGGTCTGCCGCTGCGAATAGATCCCGCGCCTTAACCGGTGCGGCCGGAACTGATCGTCATTAATCACCCCTGCTGCGTAGGACAATGCCTGAGCGCGAAACTGCTCAATATCTTCGCGAACGACCCGATCGTACTCTTCCGCAAGGACTTGATCGTCAGGTATCGATTCGACAAGCATAATCTATTTGCCTATAGAGATTATCATATTTCGAATCTCGATTCAAGAACTTTGAATCTGGGTCAAATCGCAGGCAGTTTTTGGGTGAAATGGCTCAGGTCGGTTCGTTTTTCGGCCTTCGTGGCCTGTGGCCGCCCACTAACCACAAACCCCGAACTACGAACTACGAACCATTAACTTTATTCATCACCAGCCGTAGCACCTCGTCCGGCTTGCAGTCCGCGGGCAGCGCATCCCACAAATCCCCGGCGAGCGAAAGGCGATCCTCGGCGACCTCATTGGTCACCTGCCCCCGCGGCTTCTTCCCGAGCGTCTCGTTCGCCTCGGCCACCAGTTTCGGATCCCCGTGGCATTGCGAAACCGTATCCCGCACCATCTCCAGAATCCGCTCGCTGCGCCGGAACTTTTCAGCCGAGCTCAAGGTTCTCACCGTCGGATCGAGCGCGCCCACCTCGCTCGCCACCCACGCCCGATCGTCTTGCCCGGCTTTGGAAAACGCGCTCTCCGCCGCCCGATAGTTGCCCAGATCGAGCTCCACTTCGCCGTAGCCCGCGAAATTCGATTTATCGTTCGGTTCCTGATTGATCAGCGATTTGTAAACCGCCGCCGCGCGCTGCGGCGATCCGGCGTCCACGTACCATCGCGCCACCTTCTTCTCCACCGCCGCATTCTCCATCGCCTCGGGGCTGAATTCGAGCAGCTCCGACAACAGCTCCTGCTTGTCCCCGCGCTGGTCGAGCACCTGCGCCAGCTCCTCCCGCACATCCACGCGATGCTGCTCCTCGTTTCCCGGCCAGATTCCGAAAATCGCGCGATGATAGTACGCCTCCGCCTCCCGGAAATTTTTCTCCCGCAGCATCAGCCGCGCTTCGAGCAAATTTGTCTCGCCGTCGTTGGGACCGCGCTCGAGCAGATCCCCCAGCATCTCCCCGGCTTCGGAAAGCTTGCCGCCCGCAAGCAGAGCTTCGGCGAGACGGATCGAAAAATCGCCGTTGTCGCGGTCGAGCGTGTGCGCGTGATTCAGCGCCTCGATCGCCTCGGCCGGCTTCCCCGCTTTGAGCAGCCCGGCTCCCGATTCGTAGTAGTGCCGCGCTTCGGTCTCCGTCTCCCGCGTCTCGGTCCGCGCCAGGAAAATATCCACCGCCCACACCGTCGCGATGATCGCCCCGATCGCCACAATCGTTCCGATTCCCGGCTTGCTAGTGGCTGGCATCCTTTGATCCTTCGAGCTTTTGGACTCCGTACGCCGCCAGAATATCGGTCAGCGTGACCAGCCCGTAGGGCTGCCGGATATTGGCGCGGCTCACCACCGGAACCGTGTCCACCGCCGCCGCGCCCATGCGTTCGAGCGCCAGCGACAAGGGATGGTCCGGATGAACATAGGGGAACGAGGAATCCGGAGGAACCAGGTCCTCCAGGCGCTCCCACGCGCGCCCCTCCTCGATGTCGCGCAGTGTCACCACTCCGTTCAGCCGCTTGGGATTGCCCACCGGCCAGGCGTTGCGCCCGGTCTGTTCCAGAAATTGATCGGCTTCTTTCAAATTCATTTCCGGATCGAGCGGCTCCCGCCCGATTTGCATGATCTGGCCCACGCGCACCCCGGCCAGCTCCTCGCGCGATTCCCCCGTTGGAAGATACACGCCCTCCTGCAGCGCCAGCGCTTCATAAATGGGCTCCGGCTGCAATTTTTGCGAAATGATATAGCTGATCATGTTCGAAATCATCA
>JASHWA010000623.1 GCA_030044325.1 Bryobacteraceae bacterium | reverse complement strand
GCGCCTCACGCTGGTGATCGAAGGCGCGCGCGGATCGGAGATCGTGCAGCAAATTATCCGGAAAATGCGCCATGAATCGCTCGAATCGATTGCCGCGGATGCGGAAATTCAGGATATTTATCGTCCTTTATATGAGCGCCATGTCCGCTCGATGGACGTAATTCATCACCGGTCGCAATGCCAGGACGGCGTGGTTTTTTTTGACCTGGTCGGCCAGGATTTAGAGGGATATAACAAATTCATCCCGTATTATTTGTTCCCGCAGTCCACCTATACGGTTTCGGTGAGCACCTCCAGTTTCCGCACCAAAGTTTCCGTGGGATCGAATCCCTGGTCCCTGTTGCCGGTGAAATTCAACCTGGCGAGCATCTGCGAGCGCTACGGCGGGGGCGGCCATCCCAAGGTGGGGGCGATCAGCTTCCCCATCGGCGCGGTCGATCAGGCGCGCAAAGCCGCTCACGAAATCGCCCAGGAGCTGCGCAGCTAGTAGAAATAGGGCAAATGCGCGCTAGCGCGCGGCGGTTTCAAGCGACCGGATTTCCAGGCGCAGCGACTCGAGATCGGTTTTGACCTGCGCGAAATTGCCCTGGGCCGCGGCCGTCTCAATGCGCCGCGCGCATTCGCTCAAGCCTTTCGAATCGAGGCGCTGCGCGGCGGCTTCGATCATGCGCGCTTCCTGCGCCAGCGTATCGCGGTCGGAATCGACCGCCGCGGTCTCCAGCTTTTCCAGCCGCTGCGGCGCAATTTGCAGGAACAGCCGCAGCATGTCGTTCACCAGTCCGCGATCGGGACTGGCCATTCGCGCGGAGGATACACGCGGAAGCGCGGCGTTCGATCCGGCGGCCAGATATTTTTCGATGGTCGCCACCAGGTGCGCGGGCTGCACGGGTTTGGAGATGTAGGCGTCCATACCGGCTTCGAGGCAACGCTCGCGGTCGCCGTTCATGGCATGGGCGGTCATAGCGACAATGGGAATCTTCAGCCAGCGCGGATTGCGGCGGATGGCGCGCGTGGCTTCGAGACCGTCGAGCACCGGCATCTGCACGTCCATCAGCACCAGCTGGAAACCCGCGTCGGGAGCGTCCATCTTCGCCAGGGCCTCCCGGCCGTCGCCCGCCACCTCGATGTGAAAACCCTTCTTGCGCAGGATGGCGAGCACCACTTTCTGGTTGACCAGGTTGTCTTCGACCAGCAGCAGCCGCGCCCGCGGGGCTCCGGTCGAGTCGTGCCTGGCCGGCGCGGAGCTTTCCCGCGGCGCCACCGCTTCATGAGCCGGCGCGGCGGCCGGTTCGCACGGGAGCGTAACCGTAAACGTGCTTCCCTTCCCCAGCTCGCTTTGGACGTGAATTTCGCCGCCCTGCATCTCCACCAGCTTGCGCGTGATCGCCAGGCCCAGCCCGGTGCCGCCGTACCGGCGCGTGATGCTGCCGTCGGCCTGCGTGAATTTCTCGAAAATGGCGGGCAATTTGTCGGCGGGAATGCCGGCGCCCGTATCGCTTACCACGATTTTCAGCAGGGGCGGAGCACCGGCTCGCGCTTCCGCTTTAAGCTCGACGCGCACCCACCCGCGGTCGGTGAACTTAATCGCGTTGGAAAGCAGATTGGCGAGAATCTGGCGGACGCGCAGCGGGTCGCCCAGCATTTCGAGCTCGCCCGGCGCGGCCGCTTCAAAGTGCAATTCGATTTTTTTCTGCGCCGCTTTCGATGCCTGCGATTTAACACAGTCCTCCAGAACCGAGCGCGCGTTAAAAGGAATACGCTCGAGCAGCATCTTGCCGGCTTCGATCTTGGACAGATCGAGAATGTCGTTAGCAGGCTGAGCAGCGAGTAGGCGCAGCGCTGCGCGGTCTCCAGCTGTTCGCGCTGTTCGCTTGAAAGACCGCTGTCGAGCACCAGATCGATCATCCCCAGCAGCCCGTTCATGGGCGTGCGCAGCTCATGCGACATGTTGGCCAGAAACTCGCTCTTGGCCTGGCTCGCGGCCAGCGCGCTGTGCATGGCGCGTTCGAGCTCGTTGGTGCGCTGCGCGATGCGCTCTTCGAGCAGCTCCTGGTGCTGGCGAAGCTGTTCATGCGAGGCCGCCAGGTCCTCGATCATCCGATTGAAGCTTTCGCCCAGGTACTCGATCTCGTCGCCGGTGCGGCTCACCTGAATCGGCTCGAATTTTCCTTTGCGCACCGAAGTGATGCCTTCCTGAAGCAAGCCCAGGGGGCGCGCCAGCAAGCGAATGGTGAAGCGCGAAATGCTGCCCGCGACCAGAGCGACGACGAAGAGCAGCACCACGCCCTTGGTCAGATCGAACGTGTGCAATCGAACGTCCCACCCCAGCGACACGACGACGATCCACAGGACCAGCAGTCCCGTGAAAATAGAAAACTTGGACGCGAGAGACCGGCGCGGGCGCGCAGAACTGTCCGGTTCTGAGAGAGGCCTCTCCACGATTTCATCGTGCGACGATACGCTCAGCCGAACCATTAGGGGGACACCTTAGTACGGGCGTTTTTCCTTTTTAGCTCTGAAGGGGCGAAGGTTATGGAAGGAAGGAATGGGCCGCGCAGCGCAAACCCGCGCGCGCCGCTGGCGACGCAGCAACAGCGCTTCCTTGACACTCACCGTTGACGCGCATAAACTTCAGTAGAAGGATTGTGTCTATGAAAGCCAAGTGGCTTACTTTTGTAAGAGTTTGTATCGTCTTCGCGATCGCCGGATGCGCGTTTTTTCTGAGCGCCCAGCTCCCCATGGAGCCGCCGCATCAATCCGGCCAGAGCATCACCGGTGCGTTCGAAGGATGGTTCTCGAATCCGGACGGCAGCTACAGCATTCTGGTGGGCTACTACAATCGCAACACGAAACAGGTGATCGATATTCCGCCCGGCCCGGACAATCGCATCGAGCCCGGCGGTCCGGACATGGGCCAGCCGACGCATTTCCTCACGGGCCGGCAGTGGGGCGTGTTCACGATTACGGTTCCCAAGAATTTCGGCGACAAGCGTCTGACCTGGACCATCGCCGCCAATGGAAAAACCACGCAGATCCCGCTGGATATCGGCACGCTGTGGGAAGTTTCGCCGTTTGTCGATGCAACCGGCAATACGCCGCCCTATATCGGATTCGCCGAGGCCGGACCGTTCGTCAACGGACCAAAGGGTCAGACGATTATGCTGACGAACACGATTCCCAATCCGCTGTCTCTGCCGGTGTGGGTCGCCGATGACGCGAAGCTGCCACCGGGGCAGGCGGCGTTATCGCGTCTCCCCGCAGTGACCGTTACGTGGAGCATGTTTCGCGGTCCCGGCACGGTGACCTTTGGAAAAGAGCGGCCCGCAGTCGAAAAGACCGAGTTCAAGGCGCCCCCAGGATCGGCGTTCACCGGAACGGCGACCACCACCGCGACGTTCAGCGATCCCGGCGAGTACGTGCTGAAGATAGTCGCCAACGATTCTACTGGCGAAGGCGGGCGCGGGTTCCAATGTTGCTGGTCGAACGCGTACGTGAAGGTGTCAGTGAAGGGTGCGCCCTCGACTGGCCCAGGACTCCCCTGATCGTTGCGAACCAGGAATTCGATTGCGAGCGTGTGGCCGATTCCCGGTTTTTGCTACCCGCTAAATAATTCGAGCTGCTCGTCTTTCGGCCACAGTTCGGGCTCCGGCGCGGCGTTATTCTTATTGAAGCCGTAGCGCCGTCGAACGTTTTCGATCCGTTCCCGGATGCGTTGGGGGTAATCGCCGCTCAGATACGCCATGCGATCGTAGCGCTCGTGATATTTTTTTGCGAGCTGCGGAAAATGTTCATCGATAAACGGCAAAAACACCTGGCGCGAGCAGGGCTTCAGAAATAAAACATTTCCACCGAAGTTGTGGG
>JASHWA010000622.1 GCA_030044325.1 Bryobacteraceae bacterium | reverse complement strand
TGATGTTCTGATCGCCGGTCAGAAATTGCGATTGCAGCGGCTGCGCGCGGCCCGTGACCGAATCCGCCAGCTCGCCGCCGACCACCAGGCGCTGAAGCTGCTGAACCTTGAGCCGCGTCACCCGATCGATCGGCCAGGGCAGCGAAAGATGAATTCCGGGCAGAACGCGCGCATCGGCGATCGCGCCGAAGCGCGTCACCACGGCTTGTTGATCGATGCGCACAATATAAATTCCGGTGAGCAGCCACAGCCCGGCGAGCGCCGCGATGATCCGGTTGCGGCGGCGCGGGCGCGGCGCGGCGATCCTCTCGTCGAGGATTGCCGTTTGCTCCTTCGCCGCCGCCCAGATGCTCACTTACTTCGCGCCTCCGCCGTGCATCAGAACCTTCAACAGCTCGGAATCGGAGCTGAGGATCGCGGTGGTCTTGTCGTCGAAAATTTTCTTGTACGCATCGAGCGTGCGCAGGAGCTTGTAAAACGCCGGGTTGCGCGAATACGCCTGGTTGTAGGTGCGCGTCGCTTCCGCGTCGCCTTCGCCCTTGATTTTTTCGGCTTCCTTGTACGCCACCGAAAGGATCTCCTCTTTCTGGCGGTCGGCGTCGGCGCGAATGCTCAAGGCCTGCTCTTCGCCTTCTGCGCGATACTGGCGCGCGATGCGCTCGCGCTCGGCGCGCATGCGCGCGTAGACGCTCTGCTTGTTCTGCTCGGGAAGGTTCAGGCGCTTGATGCGAACGTCCACCACCGCGATCCCGTACTGGTCGAGCGCGGCGTTGCCGGTGAGCGTCGAAAGACGGTCGAGCATGCTGCCCGCTTTCACCGTTTCGAGATTGGTCGAAACGATCGATTCGAGATCCTGATTGCCCAGCGCCGCCGACAATCCCGACCACACGATATCGTGCAGACGCATCTCCGCGGCCACCGGGTCGCCCACCGTTTCGACAAAGCGCTTGGGGTCGTGGATGCGCCATGCCACGTAGGATTCGATCACCAGGTTCTTCTTGTCGCGCGTCAGAAATTCGGAGGGGCGCGGATTGTAGATGCGCAACCGGCGGTCGAAGTAAGTCGCGCTCTGGAACGGCCATTTCGCGTGCAGGCCCGCGTCGGCGACCGTGTACAGCGGTTTTCCGAATTGGGTCACCAGCACGAACTCGGTTTCGCGCACCGAAAAAAATGTGAGCCACGCGAGGATCAGCAGCGCCGCGGCCGCGGCCGCCGGAGAGTATTTTCGATACCGTTCGATCATGGAATTTCCGGACCTTTCGGGAGCACGGGAAGCTCGATGCCGTCTTCGAGCAGCAGCAGGTGACGGCGGCCCTTGCTCGAATCGACGATCAGTTTTTTCTTCCCCGGGAGCACCTGCTCCATGGTTTCGAGATACAGCCGCGTGGCGTTGATATCGGGATTCGCCGCGTAACCTGATTCGCGCAGCACAAAGCGGCTGCCGTCGCCGCCGGCGCGATTCTTCTTGCCCGCCGAATAACCTTCGGCGCTCTCGATCAGCGCTTTCGCGTTGCCGCGCGAGACCGCGATCTGCTCATTGCGGTAGCCTTCCGCCTCGTTGATCATGCGATTTTTTTCTTCATAAGCGCCGGAGACTTCCCGGAACGCATCCACCACCTCTACAGACGGATGCACGTCGAGCAGTTGGACATGCAGGACTTCGACGCCCGCCGCGTAGCGCTCGAGGCGCGCCTGCAGCTCGGCCTGAACGCGTGATTCCACTTGCTTTCGGCCGGTGGTCAAAATATCGTCGAGCGGAGTGGTGGTCGCGACCGATGTGAGCGCGCCTTCGGCGGCCGATCGCACGGTCGATTCGCCGTCCAGCTGGCGCAGCAGAAATTGCTCGGGTTTCGCCACGCGATAATGCACCACCGCGTTCACTTCCATCATGTTCTGGTCGCCGGCGAGCATCAGCGCTTCTTCCGGCCTGGACTGAAAACGTCCCGAGCGATGCTGCACGTTCCATTCGTAAGCCGCCGGCTCGCTCGCGGGCTGCGATGCGTTGGAGCGGAATCCGATTTCGACCACGCGAACGCGCTTCGCCTCGATGCGCGTCAGATTGTCGACCGGCCACGGGAATCTGTAGTGCAGGCCGGGCTGTTCGTAGGGAGCGAGAACGCGCCCGAAGCGCTCGACGATGCCGATCTCCGCCGGGCCGATGGTGTGAATGCCGGAAAGAAGGATCAGCGCGGCTGCGCCGCCGAGCGCGGGCCGCGCGTATTCGCGCCGCCGCTCGATGATGTGTATGAACGCGTCGCGAATATCGAACCGCGCGATGCCTCCGCGCAACCGCGCCCACGCCGCGGGAATCGGAGTGCGTTCGAACCACGCTGACGCCGGTTTCACCCGCAGCAGCCGCAGAGAATTCATCATCACGAAAAACGACGAAAGCTGATGCGTGAATGCTGCGCCGATGGGCGAAAGAATTCCGCTCGCGGCCAGCGCGACCGCCGCAAGATTGAACAGGCCGGCAAACACAATAATGTTCTGCCACGCGGTGGCGACCGCGCGCCGGCTCACCATGAAAAGCTGCGGAAGATTTTCGAGCGAATGGCCCAGATACACCACGCCGGCGGCTTCGGCCGTGATATCGCTCGCGCCCGAAACCGCGATGCCGGCCTGCGCGGCCGCGAGCGCGGGCGCGTCGTTGACTCCGTCGCCGATCATGGCGACGCTGCGGCCCTGCGCTGCGAGCTCGCGAACGCGAGCGAGTTTCTGCTCGGGCAGCAATTCCGATTCGACCGACGGAATCCCCGCTTCGCGCGCGATCACCTCCGCGGCGCGCCGCCGGTCCCCCGTGAGCATCACCTGGTAGGTGATGCCGATGTCTTTGAGCTGCTCGATGGCGGATCGAGCTCCTTCGCGGAGGCGATCCCGCAGCAGAATCGCGCCCGCCAGGTGGTGGTTTTCCGAGACCAGCACCGCGCTTGCGCCGGCGCGGTCGGCTGCTTCAAGCAGCGCTTCCCCGCCTTCGATTCCGTGTTCCAGAAGAAACGCCGCGCTGCCCGCGCGAACCGTGCGGCCGTCCAGCGTGCCTTCCGCGCCGCGGCCCGGAAGAATGCGGCTGTGCTCGACTGCGGGCAAATGCAAACCGCGCGTGCTCGCTTCGGCGCGGATCACGCGCGACAACACGTGATCCGATCCGCTTTCCGCCGCGGCCGCGAGCCGGATCACGTCATCCTCGGTTCCGCGCAGCGCAATCACGCGGACGATTTCAAACTGCCCGCTGGTGATGGTGCCGGTCTTGTCGAACACCGCGGTATCCGTTTTCGCGGATTGCTGCAGCACGGCGCCGCCGCGAACCAGAATTCCGCGGCGCGCCAGCCCTCCCATCGCCGCGACCATGGCCGTCGGCGTGGCGAGAATCAGCGCGCAGGGGCAGGCCACGATCAGCACCGCGACGGTTCGCAGCCAGTCGCCCGTAAAGTAGTAGGTCAACGCCGCGGAAAGCAGCAAAGCCGGCAGGAAAAATCGGGCGTAGCGATCGGCCAGGCGCTCCACCGGTGCGCGCTGCTCGCGCGCTTCCTCCACCAGCGCCACCACGCGCGCAAGCGTCGTCCCGGCGCCCGCGCGGGTCACTTGAATTCGCAGCCGTCCGTTGCCGTTGAGCGTTCCGGAGTAAACTTCTTCGCCGCCGCTCTTCTCGCGCGGCAGCGCTTCGCCCGTGATGGTGCTCTCATCCACGCTGGAGACGCCCGCCAGCACCACGCCGTCGGCCGGAATCCGCTCGCCCGCCCGGACCACGATGACGTCGTCCGGGTTGAGCGCGGCGGCGTCGACCTCCTGCTCCTCGCCATCGCGCAGCAGGCGCGCGCGGCGCGGCATCTGCTCCACGAAGCGATGAATGGCGGCATTCGTCCGGCCAGCCGCGTAGGCTTCGAGACCTTCGCCCACCAGCATGATGAACATCGCCTCCGCCGCGGCGAGGTATTGACCGGTAATCAGCGCCGCGATCACCGCGATCGAGATGGCCAGGTCGGCCGAAATTTCTTTTTCAAACAGCGCCGCGATCGAGTTGAAGAAAATCCGATAGCCCGCCAGCACGGCCAGGATGGCCGCGGTGTCGATTCCGAAAATGGTGCGGAAATAGCCGGTCAGATTCAGCAGCAGCAGGACGCCCACAAATGCCGCGAAGCCGAAATAGCGGATGCGCTCGGAACGTTCAGAATCCATCGGACCACTCCATCCAACGACCGAACTATTATACGCGCGGAACCGCGCCAGCCCGCCCCGTTATCGCGCCTGCCATCGCATCGTCAAACGTAAGCGCGTATGAAAACCATTGCCGCCATCTCACCACGGCGGTTGAAATAGGGAACATCCTGATGCAAGCCGACCTCGCCCAACAGAAGCTCAACGCAGTCCCCGCCGCTCCGCTCCCGGTCCCAGATTGTAGATAATCTTAGCGAGGGCCTATCGCACCCAAGGAATGGTGCTGGAGGAGGGGGTCGAACCCTCATGCCCAGTGAAGGGCGCGGGATTTTGAGTCCGGTAAATATACTTGTAACATGCTGCAAACACGGCACTAACGTTGCAGTAAGTGGGAAACTGTGTAAGTAACTGTGTAAATTTCACTGTTTTCCGCCTTCCCGCCTGAGGCCCTCCGGTGCGTCAGGTTTCATCGCGTGATCCTGGGGTACCCTGACTACCCAATGATCGTTCAGAATCTGGAAACTGTAAGCAC
>JASHWA010000064.1 GCA_030044325.1 Bryobacteraceae bacterium | reverse complement strand
ATGGGCGTCAGCACCGCGCCCACCGAGTTGAAGGACTGCGAAAGATTCAACCGGCGCTCGGCGCTTTCCGGAGGTCCGAGGACGGTCACGTAAGGATTCGCGGCTACCTCCAGAAAGCTTTGCCCGCACGCCATCACGAACAGCGCGGCGAGAAAAAATCCGTACTCGAGCAGCGCGGCCGCGGGGAGGAACAGCAGCGCGCCGGTGGCGCAGATCAACAGGCCGGTTAAAATCCCGCGCTTGTATCCGATGCGGTCCATCAACCGGCCGGCCGGCCAGGCGGCCAGAAAATATCCGCCAAAGAAGGCGACCTGAATCAGCGACGATTCAAGATCGGTCAGCCGGAACGCTTTTTTCAAATGCGGAACCAGGACGTCGTTGAGATTGACTCCCAGTGCCCATAGAAAAAACAGGCTGGTGATGAGCGCCAGAGGCGCCAGGTACCGCCGCTCGGTGAGCGGCGTCATCCCAGGGCCCGATCGAGATGAACATAGCCGCCGTCGACGAACAGGTGCTGGCCGGTGATGTGCGCGGCTTGGGAGGAGAGCAGGAAAACGACCATCGCGGCGATCTCATCGGCGGTGGTCATGCGTTTTCCGAGCGGAATTCGCGCGACGATCTGGTCGAGCTTTTTTTCGGGATCGGGAAACGCGTTGAGCCAGTTGCGGTACATGGGCGTCATCACCTCAGCCGGAACCACTGCGTTGACGCGGATATGATAAGGAAGCAGCTCGACCGCCCATTCACGCGTGAGGGCGAGAATCGCGCCCTTGGCGGAGGCGTAGCCGGAGGTTTCGCCCTGGCCGGTGAGCGCGGTTTTGGAAGAAATATTGACGATGGCGCCGCGCGAATTTTTTAGCGCGTCGAGCGCGTAGTGCGCCATGTTGTAGTAGTGCAAAAGATTGCGCTCGAGCGAGGCGGCGTATTCGGCAGGACTTCCGCGCGCGAGGCCGACCCGATCGTTCACGCCGGCGTTGTTGACCAGCGCGTCGATCGCGCCGAACTTTTCAAGCGTCTCGGCGACGGCGCGGCGGCAGTTTTGCGGATGGGTCAAATCGGCAAAGACCTGAAAGGCATCGACTTCGGATTTCGAGCGGTCGACGATGACGGGCCGGGCGCCTTCGGCGAGCGCGGCGCGCACGATCGCGGCGCCGATGCCGCTGGCGCCGCCGGTGACCACGATAATTTTCCCGCTAAGGCCTAAGTCCATAAAAAACCGCGGCATTGTCGCCGAAAATTCCGTCCTGAGCGGACCCGGAGTAATCGGAAATCAAGCGGTATACCTGCTCATAACTCGCCGCCAGGAGACAAACCGGCCAATCGGAGCCGAACATTAAACGTTTTTCTCCGAAATTATCGAAAATAATATCGAGATAAGGTTTAAAATTGGATGGTCTCCAGACCATCCAATCGGCCTCGGTGACCAGGCCACTGAGCTTGCAAGAGACGTTGTCATGCTCCGCAATGGCGCGCATCCAGGCGGCCCATGGCTCGATTTCACCGCTTTTTATGAAGGGTTTGGCGATGTGATCGATGACGAAGCGCTGGTTCGGGAAGCGGGCGACGAGGGCGGCGGCGGCGGGGAGCTGGCGCGGATAAATCAGAATATCGTAAGTAAAATGAAGAGCTTCGAGGTGCGAAATGCCGCGTATAAAATCGTCGCGGAGCAGAAAACGGTCATCCGGCTCGGATTGCGCGATGTGGCGGAATCCGCGTAACTTATCGAATTGCGAGAAATATTCGAGGCGTTCGCGGACATTTTCGGCGGCGAGATCGACCCATCCAATCACCCCCAAAATGTGCGGATTGGACCGTGCCAATTCGAGCAAAAAATGCGTTTCGAGCTCGGATTGGTTGGCCTGGACCGCAACGGAACCATCCAATCCGGCTGTTGACAATTCCGGGCGCAAATGTTCCGGGAGGAAGTCACGCTTTAAGACGCCCATTTCGGGCGTGATCCAGGCGTAGCGGAGCGGGTGGTATCGCCAGAAATGCTGATGCGCGTCGACTCGCATGACTTGTCCGTCGAGTATATTGGGCGGGGCGGAGGCGTGTCAATGAAAGAGAAGGGGCGACGCTTGAAGCGGGTGAACGTGAGTTGGCTGTAGGGATTTGTGGTGGGTGGTTGGTAGATCGTCGGCCGGGTGAGGTTGGACGGTGGAGCTCGCTTAGCCGACGACAAACCAGTTACCACGAACTGCTTACCCGCGCGCTTACGCACGGGGCTTGCTGTTTTTACCCGCGCCATTGCTGGCGCGGGGCGAAAATTTATTGGATCCGGATCCTTTAGCCGAATTTGATATCGGTCGTCGACGCGACCGGCCGCTTGATTTGCGCCGCAACGGCTTGGCACCGGTCGTGTACCGGCGGACATCCAACGCACGCAGGCCCGCTCGGCGATTTATCTAGAAAACCCCTATCTGGCCGATCCCGTCCTCCGTTGGAAGAGCACGTGGACTCCTTGATTATTTGGTAGCAGGGAGTGGGGAGTTGGCAGTACGGAGCAAATACGGATGTGGTTGAAAATCGAGGAAATAGAGTTGAAAAATGTTGTGATACTTCAGGAACCAGGGGCCGGGATTCAGGGGCCAGTATTAGAAATGGTTGCGGAGGTCGGAGAATTTTTCGACCTTAAGGAAGCGCGACGGGGAGGCGCGAAGGTCCTGGCGTTCAAGAACCCAAGTGTGGGCGTGGGGGACCAGGACGGCGTTCAATCCGGCCTCGACGGCGGGGTTGATGTCGGATTTGGGCGAATTTCCGATCATCCAGGTGCGGGCGGGATCGAGGGCGCGGTCTTCGATCAGGCGGCGGTAGGCGGGCGCGTCCTTCTCCTTGACGATGGCGGTGTGGGCGAAAAAGCGCGCGAGGCCGCTGCGGTCCACCTTGAGGCGCTGCTCCTCGGGATGGCCCTTGGTGAACAGCGTAAGGTCGTGGCGGGGGGACAGGTATTCGAGGGTTTCCTCGACGCCATCGATCAGTTCCACAGGCTGTTCCAGGATTTTTTCGGCGAGGGACATGACGTGATCGAGATCGGCGTCGCGGATCTCGCGCTGGGCCAGGCGGCGGTACGCCTGTTGCAGATTTTTTCCGAAATTGCGGGCTCCATAGCCGTGGAGCTGCGCGTTTACGAGCTCGATTTCATTGAGAATGTCGCGGATTTGCGCGGAAGTCAGCGAAGAATGATCCAGAAAATCGACGAAATCTTCAAAGGCGCGCTCGAAATAGATGTTATTTTCCCACAGGGTGTCGTCGGCGTCGAAGATCAGGTTCATTCGAGGCCGCTGAATCCGCGGCCATGGCCGTTGCGCGGCGCGACCTCTTTGACGTGCTGGATGCGGCGCTGGCGGGCGAGAAAACCGGGCATGAAATCGGCGATCTGCTTCATGCGCTCGGCTTCACTGCGGGTGGAAAGCAGGATCTGGCGGAAGGTGAGGTCGGCGACGGGTTCGGCGAGGCGGAAGCTCAATTGGGGGTCGTGCTCGGAGGCGGAATCGAGGGGGTGGTGGGAGGCGAGGGCCTGGAGGGCGTTGTAGCCTTCGATGGCGCGCTTGTGAATTTCGGGCGAGATGGGCGCGGAGCTTTCGTCGTCGAAGAATTCGACGGAGCCGCGCAAAAAAGAGCGCTCGTCGTTGAGGAGCACGATTTCGAAGCGGCGGCGGCCGCGCGTGACGATGTCCATGCGGCCGTCGGGGTAGCGGCGCACGACGCGATCGACGGTGGCGGTGCAGCCGGTGTTGACGATGCCTTTTTCATTGGCGAGGACGACGCCGAATTCGAGGCGCTCGCGGATGACTTCGCCGATCATTTCTTTATAGCGGTCTTCGAAGATATGGAGGGGGAGTTCGGCTCCGGGGAGGAGAACGAGCTGGAGCGGAAACAGGGGCAAGAGGCCCTGCTGCATGTTACTATTATGGCTTTCATGCGGGGTTGTGGGTTGGAGACGCGCGTTTCAGTTCCGCGCGTAGGCACGGGGGATGCGGTTCGCCGGAGGGGGTGGTGTGCGAAAGGGGGAAGAACCCGCGCCATTGCTGGCGCGGCTCGTGTGATGATTCTTAAGCTCAAACGGACGCCGGGGATTTATCTCGCCGGATTCATGGCCAGCGGGAAGACGACGGTGGGGCGCGCGCTGGCCGACGAGCTGGGGTGGGTGTTTGTGGATCTGGACGAAGAGATCGAGAAGCGGGCGGAGCGGCGCATCGCGGAGATTTTCGAGGGCGAGGGCGAAGCGGCGTTTCGCGCGATGGAGACCGCGGCGCTGCACGAGCGGGTGAAGAGCGTGCAGATGGGACGGCCGCAGGTGGTGGCGCTGGGGGGCGGGACGTTTTTGAGCGAGGAGAATTTCGAGCTGGTTTCGAACAACGGGGTCTCGGTGTGGCTGGACTGCGCGTTCGCGCACGTGCACCGGAGGGTTTCCTACGCGACGCACCGGCCGCTGGCGCGCGATCCGGAGAAGCTGAAGGCGCTGTACGAAGTGCGGCGCGAGGGCTACGCGCGGGCGGATTATCGGGTGGAAGTGGACGACGACACGGTGCAAGCGGTGGCGCGAATCCTGGCGCTGCCCCTGTTTAAGCCGTGAGCCGCAAGCACGCGATTCAGATTTTTCGCGCGGCGCTCGAGGCGGCGGATGCGGAAAAGGCGGTGCTGCGCGCGCTTCACTTTGACGGAAGAACGCTGGTTGCGGGAAAGCGGCGATACGATTTATCCAAATTCGACAGGGTGCAGGTGGTGGGGGCGGGGAAGGCCGGCGCGGGGATGGCTCGCGCGGTGGAACGCGTTTTGGGGCGGAGAATCTCGGGCGGATGGGTGAATGTGAAAGGCGCGGGCGGCGCCGGGAGGTCGCCGAAAAAGGGGACAGGCAGCTCTGTCCAGGCCCGCCGCGCTGCGCGGCCGCCGCGGTCTGCGTCTGGGGACAGGGTAGCCTGTCCCCTTTTTCCGATTACGCTGCACGAGGCGGGGCATCCGATTCCGGACGAGCGCGGGCGCGAAGGCGCGATGCGCATCGAAGAAATCGTGCGCGAGGCGGGCGAGCGGGACCTGATCGTGTGCGTGATTTCGGGCGGAGCGTCGGCGCTCGCGCCGGCGGTTTCCTCGCTCGATGCGATGCAGCGGGCGACCTCGCGGCTGTTGAATGCGGGCGCGAATATTCACGAGCTGAACACGGTTCGGAAGCACGTGGAGGGTCTGAAGGGCGGACAACTCGCGCAGCTTGCGTGGCCGGCGACGGTGATCGGGCTGATTCTTTCCGATGTAGTCGGCGACGATGTGGATGTGATCGGGTCGGGTCCGACGGCGGCGGACCGGTCGACGGTGGAAGACGCGGCGGCTATCTTCCGGAAATATGGGATCGAGCCGCTGGCGCTGCATGAGACGCCGAAGAAGCTCGATCGGGTGGAGAACATCGTGGTGGGAAGCAACCGGCAGGCGATGGATGCGGCGGCGAAGCGCGCGCGGGCGCTGGGGTACCGGACGCTGGTGCTGTCGAGCATGATCGAAGGCGAGGCGCGCGAGGCCGCGGGGGTGCACGCGGCGATCGTCAAGGAGATTCGCGCGAGCGGGCGTCCGGTGCGCGCGCCGGCGTGCATTTTATCGGGCGGGGAGACGACGGTGACGGTGCGCGGGGCGGGGATGGGCGGACGAAACATGGAGTTCGTGCTGGCGTGCGCGGTCGCGATCGAGGGGAACGTCGACCCCGTGACGATTTTCAGCGCGGGGACGGATGGGACGGACGGTCCGACGGACGCGGCGGGGGCGATTGCGGATGAGAGGACCCTGGAGCGGGCGCGGGGGTTGGGGATGGATGCGCGGGCTTATCTTGGGGAGAACGACTCGTATCATTTTTTCGAGCGGGTGAAGGGGTTGGTGAAGACGAGGCCGACGGGGACGAATGTGATGGATGTTCGGATTTTGCTGGTGGGCGATCCGCGCGGGTGAGGGCGCGGGGTGGCCGGGCTTCAGAGTTGAGGACGGGTCAGGGCTGGCCGCTCCCTATGGTCGCGGTTCGAACGCGCTGATTGAAATCGGCGCGCAGGTTGAAACCTGCCCCATCATGCATTCTTCGGTGGGGCGCGTGGCGCCGGGTCAGGGCTGGCCGCTCCCTGTGGTCGCGGTTCGAACGGAATGTGCGCTGATTGAAATCGGCGCGCAGGTTGAAACCTGCCCCATCACGCATTAGTCGGTGGGGCGCCTGGCGTTTTCGTTGCCGTTCAGGAAGCGGTCGAACCAGTAGCATTGCCAGTCGAGGCTTTCGACCAGGTGTTTGGGCTCGCCGGTGCGGGTGAGGTTGTGATTTTCGCGGGGGAAAAAGACGATTTCGCTGGTGACGTGGTAGTGCTGGAGGGCGCGGAACCACTGCTCGCCCTGCTCGATGGGGACGCGATAATCGTTATCGGAGTGCAGCACGAGGGTGGGAGTTTTCACGTTTTGGACGTAATGCAGGGGCGAATATTTCCAATATTCGTCGAAATTATGAAAGATATCGCCGCCGAAGTCATGTTCATGGCCGTAGGCGCCGTCGCGGGTGCCGTCGTCGCTCAAAAAATTCGAGATGCTGCGGAGCGTGACGGCGGCCTTGAAGATATTGGTCTGGGTGACGATCCAGTTGGTCATGAAACCGCCGTAGGAGCCGCCGGTGACGCCGAGGCGATCGCGATCGATCCAGGGATAGCGCTTGAGCGCTTCCTGGACGCCGGTCATGATGTCGGTGTAGGCTTTTCCGCCCCATTCATTGGCGACGGCGCGCTGGAATTGATGGCCGTAGCCGGTTGAGCCGCGGGGATTGCAGAAGAACACGGCCCATCCGCGGCCGGCGTAGACCTGAAATTCGTGATACCAGTCGACTCCGTACATGCCGGCGGGGCCGCCGTGGATGCTGAGGACCATGGGGTATTTTTTGGAGGGGTCGAAGTTGACGGGTTTGACGATGAAGCCGTCGATTTCAAGGCCGTCGGCGGCTGTGTAGGGCATGCGCTCGACTGTGGCCATTTGGAGTTTTTCGTAAAGAGCGGCGTTGAGATTGGTGACGCGTTGTTCTTTGCCTTCGACATTATTCACGGCGTAGACGTCGTCGAGATGTTCGAAATCGTTGGCGAGGTAAACCATTGCGCCGTTATCATGCATCGCGAAGGCGTGGACGTTGCGCGGGCCGCGGGTCAGGGGACTCACCGCGCCGGAGGAAACGTCGATCCGGTAGATATTTGTTTCGCCTTTGACGCCGGCGTCGAAATAGACCGCTTTGCCGTGCTCGGCCCAATGGATTTGGCCGATCTGGTAGTCGAGATTTTTGCCGATGGCGACGGATTTTCCTCCGTCTGAGGGCGCGAGGTAGATCAGCGGCTGGGCTTCTTCGTCTTCGGCACCGAGGTAGGCGATGCGGCGGCCGTCGGGGGACCAGCGCGGGCTGCGGTCGGGACCTTCGTGATCGGAAATTTTGGTGAGCGGACCGCCGTTGGCGGAGACGACCCAGACGTCGGTGTTGTGATCGAAATCGAATTCGTGGCCGGTGCGATTGGAGACGAAGGCGATTTTGGCGGAATCGGGCGACCAGTGGGGATCGAGATCGTTCCAGTCGTTGCCGTCGGTGATTTGTTTCGCGGCGCCGGTGCGCGCATCGACGACCACCAGGTGGGAGCGTTTTTCGTCGAACCAGCCGGTGTCGTTGAACTTGTAATTGGCGTGGGTGTAGTGGCGGACGTCGCTGTTCTTGTTCTGCTCGCGGCCGGTGCGGGTGAGGCAGACGAGATGGGTGGAATCGGGCGACCATTCGATGTTGGAGGCGCCGTTTTCAAGATTGGTGAGACGGCGGGCTTCGCCGCCGCTGCGCGAGAGGATCCAGATCTGGGGGCGCTGCTGATCGCGCGCGGAGAGGAAGGCCAGGGATTGTCCATCGGGCGACCAGCGCGGAGCGGCGGAAGACGCGGCCGGGGAGGTGTAGGGGACGGGAGGGCGGCTCGCGTCGAGCGCGGCGACCCAGATACGCGACGTTCTGCGGCTGGATTTCTGGTCGATGGTGGTGACGGTGTAGGCGACCGATTTTGCGTCGGGGGAGATGTTGGGGTCGCCCGCAGTTTCAAAGGCGAGATAATCTTCGGCGGTGACGCCGCGGCGCTGGGCGAGGGCGAGGCAGGCGAAGGCGAGGAAAATCAGGATTCGGCGCATATCGACATGATACGCGAGAGTGAGTTTCGATGGCAGTAGCGTGCTAGAACTGCCGGCGCTCGATTACCGCCGGGGATTTGGCGCGCGGGTGGAGCGAAGGCGCGGGCGCAGAACGCGGTTCCACCACAGGATGGATCCGGTGATGAACATGGCGGCGGGGGCCAATCCAAAGATGGCCCAGACGGCTTTGGTGGTCTGATCGCAGAGTCCGGGGCCGGAGCAGGGAATTCCGATGCCGTTGACACGGCCAAAATGGAAGAACGCGAGCCAATAAATGAGCTTGTCGACGAGGCGGAGGCCGGCGTTGGCGGGGGTAGGAGGATCAATGCGGTCGGCGAGATTTTGAAAAGGGTCGGGGAGGCTGAGGTAGGCTCCGCTCACGCCGAAGATCAGCATGAAGGCGAAGCTCCAGAAGCCGATGGAGCTGTGCAGGTGCCAGGTCCAGGCTTTCCATCCCAGGCCGCGATGGGGCGTGAGGCTGCGCCGCCAGGTCTGGAGGCCGGGCCACCACACGATCAGGCCGGTGAGGGCGAGCAGCAGCAGGGCGAGCGCGCCAAGGGCGTTGACTTTCCGGCCGGTGGGGCCGGCGAGCAGGTTGTCGTGCAGATCGATGAGGCGGGAGATGAGCCAGATCCCGGCGGGGACGGATTTGCCGAGGTCGGCGGCGGTGCGCGGATCGAAGAGGCGCTGAATGCGCTGATCGTTGCTGTGATCGTGGCGCTGGAGCCAGACATCGACGGCTTCATCGGGATTGACGGCGCGGAGGATTCGGGTAACGCGGAAGCCGGGATAGAGACGGGCGACGGCGGCGGCGAGCTGATCGTCGGTCAATCGGGGGCGGGAGCTGGTGGAGAGGATGGGAGCGGGGGTGGCTGCGCGGAAAAGCTCGTTACTGTAGACCAGGACGCTGCCCGTGAGGCTCATCATGAGGATGTAGAGTCCGAAGGCTATTCCGCTGGCGAGGTGAAGCTGGAAGAGCGCTCTGCGCAGCCAGATGGTTTTCGGGTGGCGAAGCCATGGTCGGGTCCAGTTGCGCACGGTCACGGGCGGATTCGCGGGCAGACGCGCGCGGCTGTCTTTCGCTTGGGAGCGGGGAACGTCGAGGAGCGGGCGTCGGCGACGTTTTGGAAATCGCTCACTCAAAAATCATCCGGGGGTTGGGCCTGGCGATAGAAGCGCACACGGCAGCTACGGCAGCGGAACGGCCAGCGGCCGAAGAGGCGGGCGAGGACGGCTAGGAGGCCCTCGCTTTTCGAGCGGCGCACGTCCACGGACCCGCATTTGGGGCACGAGAGGCGCTTGTGATCACGTTCTTCTTCACCCCGCATAACCACTTAACAAGAGAAGCTTAACACGGCGCTGGAAATTTTTGCGGAATCAGTTTATAAATGAATGGGGAGGGCTGGATGGCCAAGCGCGGGGCGCGGATCGCTTACGTGGTCGCATTTGCGCTAATCGGTGCATATGCGGTGATCGCGCTAAAAGGACCGCAGGGGATTCCGGCGCTGGTCGCCAAGCATCGCGAGATCCGGCAACTGGAGGAGCAGAACGCAGCGGTGGCGCACGAAAATCAGCTCCGGCGGGAGCGGATCGAGCGGCTCAAAAACAGCCCCAGCGAGCAGGACATGGTGATTCGCAAGCAGTTGAAACTGCAAAAACCGGGCGAAACCACGTTCATTCTGCCGGACGCTCCCAAGGATGGCGCCAAGCACGAGTAGATCGACAGCGGGGCTGAAGGCCGCCGTCCGATGACGCAGGCGGGTGCGTGATTTTGGGGCGGGGGCGCGCAGGGGATCCGGCTGATTGCTGCAAGTCGTTTGGCTGGTAGCGATCGTGTGCGGCCCGGAGCGTGCAGGTGTATTTATCTCCGGAGGTTTACGCGCTTATGACTGCACTCGAAAGATGCCTTAATTTTCTGGACCGCAGTGGGGTCCAATATTCGCATTCGACGCATTCTCCGGCATTTTCGGCTCGCGACGTGGCGTCGGCCGAGCGCATGCCGGCTCACAATATGGCCAAAGCGGTGATCTATCACGGCGACAACGGATTCGGCATGCTGCTTTTGCCGGGCGATTTTGTGGTGGATTTCGCCACCGTGCTTCAGCTTCTGGGGCTGAATCAGATCCGGCTCGCGACCGAAATCGAGATCGGGCATTTGTTCCCAGACAGCGAACTGGGCGCGATGCCGCCGATCGGGAACACGGTGGAGATGCCGATTTTGCTCGACGAGGCGCTGGCGGGCGATGAATTTATCGCGTTCAACGCGGGCACGCATCGGGACGTGATTCACATGAGTTTTGTCGATTTTATCGGGCTGGTGAATCCGCTGATCGCGTCGTTCGGGGTGAAAGAGTCGTTGATGGCGGTGATGTAAGCGGTTCGCGGGTGGGCGCTGATTCGGGCCCGTGTTTTGCGCGGGGTTTTTCTTATAATACGAAGATGCCCGAGGAGCCCCTTAGCTTCGAGGCTGGGTTGCAGCAGCTCGAAGCGATCGTCAAGGAGATGGAGGCCGGCGATCTGCCGCTGGAACGCGCGCTGGATCTGTTCGAGCGGGGGATGAAGCTGAGCGAATCCTGCCGCAAGCAGCTGCAGGACGCCGAATCGCGGGTGGAAATCCTGATGCGGCGAGCGGGCGAGGTGCAGGCGCAGCCGTTCCGCACCGACAAATGACGATCGACGAATTTATCGCCGAAGGGCAGCGCTCGATCGATGGCACGCTCGACCGGCTGGTGCCGCCGGAAGCGGAAAATCCGGCGACCATTCACAAGGCGATGCGCTACAGCCTGTTCGCGGGCGGGAAACGGATCCGTCCGCTGCTGGCGCTGGCCGCGGCGAACGCGGTTGCGGATTCGTCGCCGGGGATTGAGGCGGCGGCGTGCTCGCTGGAGCTGATTCACACCTATTCGCTGATTCATGACGATCTGCCGGCGCTCGACAACGACGATCTGCGGCGGGGGCGGGCGACGAATCACAAAGTTTTTGGAGACGCGATGGCGATCCTGGCGGGCGACGCGCTGTTGACGCTGGCGTTTGAGGTTCTTTCGAAACTCGAAACGGGCGCGGAGCGGCGCATCGAGCTGGTGCGCGAGCTGGCGGCGGCATCGGGGACGGTGGGCGGAATGATCGGCGGGCAGGTGAACGATCTCGAAGGGGAAGGCAAATTTCCGACGGCGCACCTGCTCAAATCGATTCACCGCGCCAAGACGGGAGCGCTGCTGCGGGCGAGCGTTCGCATGGGCGGGATCTACGCGGGCGCGGACAAACATCAACTGGCGGCGCTGACGAATTTCGGCGAGCATATCGGCCTCGCGTTTCAGATTGTGGATGACGTGCTGGACGTGGAGGAATCTTCGGAAAAACTGGGCAAGACGGCGGGGAAGGACGCGGCGCAGCATAAGATCACGTTTCCGGCGGTGTATGGAATCGAACGATCGCGCGAGATGGCGGAGCGCGAGCGGATGGCGGCGCACCTTGCGTTGAAAGCTTTCGACGACCGCGCGGAGCGGCTGCGCGAGCTGGCGGATCGCATCGTGCACCGGGACGCATGACGGGCGGCGTTTGCATCATGAAAATCCGGCTGGATCAAATGCTGGTGGATCGCGGCCTGGCGGAGTCGCGGGAGAAGGCGCGGGCGCTGATTCTGGCGGGGCAGGTGCTAGTGAACGGGCAGCGCGGGGAAAAGCCGGGGCACGCGATGGCGGAGGATGCGCGCATCGAGTTGCTCGAAAAACTGCCGTTTGTGAGCCGGGGAGGGATGAAACTGGCCGGGGCGCTGGATCATTTTAAAATCGACGCGGGCGGGTGGATTTGCCTGGACGCGGGCGCGTCCACGGGGGGGTTCACCGATTGCCTGTTGCAGCGCGGGGCGGCGCGGGTGTGGGCGATCGACGCGGGACACGGGCAGCTCGACTGGAAGCTGCGCAACGATGCGCGGGTGGTGGTTCGGGAAAAGGTGAACGCGCGCTATCTCGATCCGGCGGATTTTCCGGAAAAATTCGACCTGGCGGTGTGCGACGTGAGCTTCATTTCGGCGACCATGATCATTCCGAGGATGGCGCCGCTGCTGGCGGCGGGAGGGCGGATGATCGTGCTGGTGAAGCCGCAATTCGAAGTGGGGCGCGAGCAGGTGGGGAAGGGCGGAATCGTGCGCGATCCGGAGCTGCACCGGGCCGCGATCGAGCGGGTGCGCGCGGCGGTGGAAGCGGAGGGTTTTGCGGCGGAGGTGATGGAGAGCCCCATCACGGGCGCGGAAGGGAACCGGGAATTTCTCCTGTATGCCCACCGATAACGCCGTGGTCGGGATCATTTCGAAGCCGCGCAGCGAGGTTGCCGAACGGGTGGTGCCGGAGCTGATCGCGTGGCTCGGCGAGCGGTATGTGGATGTGCGTTTAGATGGGGAGAGCGCGGCGTACGCGCGCCGCAGCGACGGAGTTTCGCGCGAGCAGGTCCCCAAGGGCGCCGCGCTGGTGATCGTTTTGGGCGGCGACGGCACGCTGCTTTCGGCGGCGCGCGCGATCGGCGGGACGGAGACGCCGATTTTCGCGGTGAACCTGGGCGGGCTGGGATTTCTGACGGCGATCACGGTGGAGGAGATTTATCCGCAGCTCGAACGCGCGCTGAACGGGGATTTCCGCATCGAGCGGCGGCGCATGCTGCACGCGGAGTTGTGGCGCGGAGGGTCGCGCCTGGCGCCGTTCGACGCGCTGAACGACGTGGTGCTGACCAAATTTCAGATCGCGCGCATGATCGATCTGGAGATGCAGATCGACGGGCATTTCGTATGCGTGTATCGCGCCGACGGGCTGATTGTCGCGACGCCGACGGGTTCGACGGCGTATTCGCTTTCCGCGGGCGGGCCGATTGTGTTTCCGAGCGTGGGGTCGATGGTGATCACGCCGATCTGCCCGCACACGCTGACCAATCGTCCGGTGGTGATGAACGAGGAGAGCGTGATTCAGGTGACCAATTTGAGCGAAGACGAGGCGGCGTATCTGACCATCGACGGGCAGGTGGGGCAGTTGCTGAAGCGCGGCGACGTGGTCGAGTGTACGCGGTCGCCGCACGCGACGAATCTGATTCAGCCGCCGACCATGCAGTTTTTCGATGTGCTGCGGGAGAAGCTGAAGTGGGGCGGGAGGTGAGGGTGGCGCACGCCTCAGTGCCGGATAAACAAAGGCCGGCGCTCGCCGCTCCCTGTGGTCGCGGTTCATGCCGACGGCGAACCGCGACCGAGGGAAGGCGCGCGCCAGGAAGCGGTCAGTAAACATTCCATGAAGCGGCCGTCTCTCACTGCCTGGATTCTGATCGCGCTGATTGCGGGGATCGCGTTTGGGGCGCTGGCGCCGGGGCCGGCGCAAAAGACGGCGCTGCTGGGGACCATTTTTCTGCGCATGATCAAGGCGATCATCGCGCCGCTGCTGTTCGGAACGCTGGTGACGGGGATCGCGGGGACGGGCAGCATCAAAACAATGGGG
>JASHWA010000621.1 GCA_030044325.1 Bryobacteraceae bacterium | reverse complement strand
GAAGACCTGCAAATTCTTTTCGATATCGACTTCGTTGAGGCGGATGGCCTGCTCGATCGCGGACAGCGAGAGCGGGATCAAGCCTCCCTGGTAGGCGACGCCCACCATGAAGAGATTCACGGCGAGATGCGAGCCGAACAGGCCTTCGGCGAGGCGATTGGCGTCCACGTAGATATTGCGGCCGCGGCGCGTGGCCGAATCGATCTGCGCCAGCATCTTCTCGGGACCGATCAGGGGTGCGCGGCTGCGGATGACGTCGATGGTGGGAGTGAGATTGGTGTTGAGGACCGCGGTGGTGCGCTGGGGCGAGGCGAATCTCAGATTTTCGGGATTGGCGACACCGATCAGATCGAATCCGAGGATGACGTCGGCGTTGCCGATGTTGATGCGGTTGGGCGCTTCGAGGGGCGTGCGGCTGAGCAGCAGATGCGAAACGACGGCGCCGCCTTTTTGCGCCGATCCGGTTTGATCGAGCGTCGCGACGTACAGGCCGTCGATCCAGGCGGCGGTGGCGAGCAGGGCGTTGATGGTGACGACGCCGGTTCCGCCGATGCCGGGACCGATGATGCGGTAGCCGGAGCCGACAGTGGCGATCTCGCGCGGCGCGGGAACGCCGGAAGAGGGCAGCGCGGGCAGCGGTTTTTTCCGGAGACCGGTTCCGGGCTTGATTTTGACGGTTACAAATGAAGGGCAATCGCCGAGCGCGCAGGAATAATCCTTGTTGCAGGAGGATTGATGGATGCGCATTTTCTGGCCGCGGGGGGTGGAGAAGGGCGTGAGGCTCATGCAGTTGGATTGCCGGACGCAATCGCCGCAGCCTTCGCACACTTCGTCGTTGATCATGAGGCGCAGCGACGGCTCAACGTAGGTTCCGCGGGAACGCTGGCGGCGTTTTTCCGCGGCGCACTCCTGATCGTAAATCATGGCGGTGACGCCGGGAAGCCGGGCGAGCTCGGCCAGTGTTTTTTCAAGCTCGGTGCGGTCGCGCACCTGGACGTTGGAGGCGAGCTCGACGTTTTGGTAGCGTTCGGGCTGTTCGGAGAGGATGATGGTTTTGCGAACGCCTTCGGATTCGAGTTTCCTGGTCAACTGCGGGATGGGGAGTGCGCCCTGCGCGGCCTGGCCTCCGGTCATCGCGACGTGGCCGTTGTAGAGAATTTTGTAGGTGATATTCAGGCCGGAAGCGATGAGCGCGTTGACGGCGAGCGATCCGGAATGAAAAAACGTGCCGTCGCCGATGTTCTGAAAGACGTGCTGGTGTTCGACGAAGGGCGCGATGCCGATCCACGGCGCGCCTTCGCCGCCCATTTGCGTTAAGTAAGAGAACTGGCGGTTGGAATCGACCAGGCGCATGGCCATGGTGTGGCACCCGATGCCTCCGCCGGCGACCTGGCCGGGGAGCAGGAGCGTGGATCGATTGTGAGGGCATCCGGAGCAGAAATTGGCGGGGCGCGAGGGAGAAATTTCCTTGGGGCGGGCGAGCACGTCTTCGATGAGATGGACGCGGGCGGTGACGCGCTCGGTGGTTCCGCGGGCGCCGAGGAGTTTTCCGATCACGGTGGCGATGCGGTCGGGATCGAGCTCGCCCGATGGGGGAAACAGCGGAGCGCCGTCGGCATCGATCTTGCCCATCACGATGGGGCGGGCGGGCATGCGATACAGGGCGTCGCGCAGGTGCAGTTCGAGGAAGCTGCGCTTCTCTTCGATGACCAGGATCGCGGCCAGACCCTGCGCGAACTCGCGGGCGAAATCTCCGTCGAGCGGGAAGGTCATGGCGAATTTGGCGACGCGGATGCCGAGTTCCTTCAATTCGTCTTCGCCGAGACCGAGGTCGCGCAGGGCTTGCATCAGGTCGAACCAGGATTTGCCGGCGGCGGCGATGCCGAGCCAGGCGCCGTCCTTTGCACCTGACCAGCGGTTTAGCGAATTGAGGCGCACAAACTCGATGGCAGCCTGCAACCGGCGCGCGTTCACTTCCTGTTCGAGCGCGAGGGTGACGGGCGGGACCAGGCGCGCATCGACGGTCTTTTGGTAGCCTTCGGGGATGCGAATTTGAGGACGGTCAGGATCGACGATGACGGTTCCACCGCCGTCGCACACGTCGGTGATCAGCTTCAATCCGACCCAGGCGCCGGAGAATCGCGAGAGCGCGATCGCCATGAGGCCGTAATCGATGATCTCCTGGGTGTTGCCGGGATAGAGGAAGGGGATGCCGGTGTTGTACAGGCTGAAATCGCTTTGATGGGGGATGGTGGAGCTTTTGCAGCTATGATCGTCGCCGGCGAGCACGATGGCGGCGCAGTTGCGGCCGGTGCCGGCCATATTGGCGTGGCGGAAAATGTCGCCGGAGCGATCGACCCCCGGGCCTTTTCCATACCAGAAGCCGACTACGCCATCGACTTTCGATTTTCCGACGACCTGGAAAATCTGGCTGCCCATCACGGAAGTGGCGGCGAGCTCTTCGTTGAGGCCGGGGCGGAAAACGATGTTGTGCTCGTCGAGAAGTTTTCCCGAGCGGGCGAGCTGGAGGTCATAGCCGCCGAGCGGGGAGCCTTCGTAGCCGGAGATGAAAGCACCGGTGTGGAGGCCCGCGCGCCGGTCGCGCCGCATCTGGTCGATGGGCAGGCGCACGAGCGCCTGAATTCCGGTGAGATAAACGCTGCCGCGTTCGAGGGTGTATTTGTCAGAGAGGCGCATTTTATCGAGCGATTCGCGGGCGCGCACGGAGCGCGCCGACAAAGTGTCCCAAATACCGTTGTATCGTAACACAAGATGTCCGTTGAACCCTTCATCTGGCAAAGCCGCGTGCGGTTCGGAGATACCGACATGAGCGGGCGCATTTTTTATGTTTCGCTGCTGAATCATTTTGACGCGGCGGAGACCGAATTTCTACGCAGCCGCGGGGTCATTTACAGGGAGATCGGGCCGCGGACGATCGCGTTTCCGCGGGTGCACGTGGAGTGCGATTATTTAGGCCCGCTCGGGTTTGACGACCTCATGCATATCGGCGTGACGGTGGAGCGCGTGGGGCGGACGTCGTTCACGCTGGCATTCGAGGTGTCGGTGGAGGGGCGGAGCGCGGCGCGCGGAAAAGTCGTGGTGGTGTGCATGGACGGCGCGACGCAGCGGGCCATTCCTTTGCCGGAGAAATTGCGTGCGGCGCTGTGTTCTTAGCGCGGTTCTGATCCTGAGCGCGTGCGCGCGGCGCGAACCGGCGGCGCATGTGCGGCTGGCGGTGGGCGGGCAGGCGCAGTTGATTTATGTGGTGGCGACGCTGGCGGATTCGCTGGGCTATTACAAGGATGAGTCGCTCGACGTGGCGATTGAGGATTTTCCGGGCGGGGCGAAATCGCTCGAAGCGCTGCTCGGGGGGAGCGCGGACGTGGTGTGCGGATTTTACGATCACACTCTCCAGATGGCGGCGCAGGGAAAGAGCGTGCGCGCGTTTCTTGCGGTGCTGCGCTATCCGGGTCTGGCGCTCGCGTCGCCGCGGGTTTCCAAGATCGAGGATCTCAAAGGGAAAATCGTGGGCGTGTCGGCAGCGGGATCGTCGACGCAGATGTTTTTGAATTACCTGCTGGCGACGCACGGAATGAAGCCGGAGGAAGTGAGCGTGGCGTCGATCGGAATGTCGGCGACGGCGGTCGCGGCGATCACGCGCGGGAAGGTGGATGCGGCGGTGATGACCGATCCGGCGCTGGAGATCGTGCGCGGCGAGGAGCCTGAGCTGAACGTGTTGGCGGATACGCGGACGGCTGAGGGCGTTCGGGAGGTGTTCGGCGTGGATCAATATCCGTCGGTGGTTTTTTATTCGACGGCGCAATGGATCGGCGAGCATGGGGATGAGGCGCGCAAGATGGCGCGGGCGGGGCTGCGGGCGATGGATTGGCTGCGGACGCATTCGCCCCAGGAGATTCGTGCGGGGATGCCGAAGCAATTTCGAACGGAAAACGAGGCGGCGGACGTGGAGAGTTTGCAGTCGCTCCAAGCGATGCTGTCGGCGGATGGAAGGATGAGCGTCGAGGGAGCGCTGGCGGTGCGGAAGGTGCTGGGAGTTTCGCTCGAGGCGGTGCGGAGCGCGGATATCGATGTGGGGAAGACGTTCAGTAATGAATTTTTAGCCGTGAAATGAACCCGGATAGCTCCGGCGGGCGGCATGCAACAATGAAATTACACGAAGAAATTACACGATGACAGGCTCTCAAACGCGGCAAACCTTTCTCGATTACTTCGCCCGGCGAGGCCATCGCGTGGTGCGGAGCTCCTCGCTGGTGCCGGCGAACGATCCGACGCTGCTGTTCACCAATGCGGGGATGAACCAGTTCAAGGATGTCTTTCTCGGACTTGAAAAACGGGATTATTCGCGCGCGACGACTTCGCAGAAGTGCGTGCGGGCGGGCGGGAAGCACAACGATCTGGATAATGTCGGCTACACGCGGCGGCATCACACATTTTTCGAGATGCTGGGAAATTTTTCCTTCGGCGATTATTTCAAGCGCGAGGCGATCGCGTACGCGTGGGAGCTGATCACCAAAGATTACGGGTTGGAGAAGGACCGGCTGTATTTTACGGTGTTTCGTGAAGACGACGACGCGGAAAAATTGTGGCAGGAAGTGACCGGGGTTCCGCTTTCGCGCATTTTCCGGCTGGACGAGAAAGACAATTTCTGGCAGATGGGCGAGACGGGGCCGTGCGGGCCGTGCTCGGAGATCCATTACGATTTCGGGCCGGAAGCGGGGCCGGGCGAGTTTCCCCACGATCCGGGCGAGCGCTTCATCGAGATCTGGAATCTGGTGTTCATGCAGTTCGATCGCGATCTGTCGGGGAAATTGACGGCGCTGCCGCGGCCGTCGATCGATACGGGGATGGGCCTGGAGCGCATCGCTTGCGTTTTGCAGGGCAAGCTGTCGAATTACGATACCGATCTGATGCGGCCGATCATCGATCGCGCGGGCGAGCTGATGCGCAAGAGCTACGGCGACGATGAGCGCACCGACATCGCG
>JASHWA010000620.1 GCA_030044325.1 Bryobacteraceae bacterium | reverse complement strand
GGCAAGCGATCTGTACGGCGTGAAGGTGCTCGTCAACGGCTATGCCGCGCCGATTCTGTACGCCGGCCAGGGGCAGATCAACGCCATCGCGCCGTATGAGATTGCGAACAGCGTCGGCACGCTCGCGACCATCCAGGTGAGCAACAACGGCGTGCTCGGAAATGCGTATTCGGAGAAGGTGGTGGCGACGTCGCCGGGCATGTTCAGCCTGGGGAACAGCCAGGGGGCGATTCTGAACGCCGACGAAACGATCAACGGCCCGACCAATGCCGCCGCGCGAGGCTCCGTCGTCGCGCTATACGCAAGCGGGGAAGGCCAGTTGAATCCCGCGGGCGTTGACGGCTCCCTTGCCAATGAGCCGCTCGCAGGTCTGCCGCGTCCCGTCGCGGCGGTCAGCGTATCCTTCGGCGGCGTGCAGGCGACCAATATTACCTACGCGGGAACCGTGCCCACATCATTCGAAGGATTTTTCCAGGTGAACGTTCAGATCCCGGACAACGCGCCCACGGGAACGATCCCGGTGGTGCTGACGGTCGGAGGGACCTCGAGTCTGCCGCAGAATATCGTCGTGAAGTAGTTTGGGAACCGTGGGGCGGGCTTTAGGCTGCGCGGATTTTTAGCGTTGCCGGAGTGTGCGCAGGTTGAAACCTGCCCCACGACGCCTAAGAACCGGGAAGCCACTGCCAATCCGCAGTGCCGGAATTTGCTGTACAATAGTCGAGGCGGTTCCTGTCACGATGCAAAGATTCTGGCTACACCGGTACGCGATTGTGCTCTCTGTGTGCACATTGCTTCTGGTGGTGGCCGGCGCGACGGTAACCAGCAAAGAAGCGGGACTTTCCGTCCCCGATTGGCCGCTTTCCTACGGAAAATTCATGCCTCCGATGACCGGCGGAGTGCTGTTCGAACACGGCCATCGCATGATCGGCGCGACTGTCGGAATGTTGACTGTCGGCCTGCTGATCTGGATTCTGCGGGTGGAAGACCGGTCCTGGATGCGGAAACTGGGATGGGTCGCGCTCGCCTGGGTGTCGACGGTCGGATTGCTGGGAGGGTTGACGGTAAAGCTGCTGACTCCTCCGCCGGTGAGCATCACACATACGTGCCTGGCGCAGCTATTCTTTTCTCTCACCGTTGCGATTTGCGTGTTTACTTCGCAGAGCTGGCTGAACGGGCCGGAACTGGTGGAGGATCACGGCTGGCCGTCGCTGCGCTCGATCGGAAGCGCGCTGCCGGTGTTTGTGCTGGCGCAGATCGCGCTGGGAGCCGGGTTCCGCCATCGCGCCGTCGGAATCCTGCCGCACATCATCGGGGCGATGATGGTGACATTATTCATACTGATCGCGTGCATGTTCGTGTTGAACCAGTTCCCCGCGCACAAGGCGCTGCGCCGGTCGTCGATCGCGCTTCTGTCGATCACCTTCGCGCAGTTGATTCTGGGCGTGACGGCGTACCTGACGCGTCTGCTCGATAGCGGACAGCAGTTGAGCATGGTTCTGGCGACGGTGGCGCACGTGGCCACCGGAGCCTCGACGCTGGCGGCCAGCATCGTGCTGGCGATTCAAATTCGCAGAAACGTGCGGCCGGCGGCTGCGGAATCGACGGAAACCCCGCAACTCATCTCACGAGCTTCATGAGCGCATATCTCGAACTCACCAAGCCGCGGATCACCGTGTTCATCCTGATGAGCGCCGCCATCGGATTTTTGTGCGGCGCCCACGCCGGCTCGCATTGGAATCTGTGGACGGTGCTGCACGCGATGATCGGCACGGCGCTGATCGCCAGCGGGACCGCGACGCTCAATCAGTGGTACGAGCGCTCGGCCGACGCGAAAATGCGCCGCACCCAGGCGCGCCCGATCCCGTCGGGCCGCGTGACGCCGGCTCGCGCGTTGTGCTTCGGAATCGCGCTGGCGGCGATCGGATTTTTCGAGCTGTCGCTCGGCGCCAACCGGCTGACCGGGATGCTGGGGCTGTTCACCATGGTCAGCTATCTGTGCGTGTACACGCCGCTGAAGCGCGTCTCGCCGGTTTCGACCACGATCGGCGCGATTCCCGGCGCGATGCCTCCGCTGATCGGCTACGCGGCCGCCGCGGGGACGCTGACCGCCGAAGCGTGGGTGCTCTACGCCATCCTGTTTTTGTGGCAATTTCCGCATTTTTACGCGATCGCCTGGATGTATCGGGAGGATTATGAGCGCGCCGGAATTCAGATGCTGCCGGTAGTGGAACCCGACGGCGAATCGACCGCGCGCCGCATCTGGCTGTTTTCGCTGGCGCTGATTCCCATCAGCATTCTGCCGCGCTTTTTCGGCGCCGAAGGCAATCTCTACGCGATCGGCGCAACCGCGCTGGGAATCGTGTTCCTGTGGGCCGGCGTGAGAGCGTCGTTCGAGCGAACGCGTCCGCGCGCCCGCCAGGTTTTGCTTGCAAGTGTCGTGTATCTACCGTTGCTGTATGGTTTGCTGGTCCTCGATCACCGCGGCTTTTAGAAAGCCGCGAATAAACGCAAATAAACGCGAATCGACAAGGTTCTTGTTCGCGTCCATCCGCGTTGATTCGCGGCCGTTCATTTTAGCCGCTGCGTGCGCCATCCTCGCCGGCTGCGCCGCGCGCGCGAGCCTGCCATCCTATTCGACCGTCCCCGACTTCACGCTCACCGATCAGACCGGCGCCGAATTTCAAAGCCCGGCGCATCTCAAAAACACCGTCTGGATCGCCGATTTCATCTACACGACCTGCCCGGGACCGTGCCCGCGCATGAGCTCGCAGATGCACCAGGTGGAGAACGCGCTCGATGGAACCGGCGTGCGGCTGGTTTCCTTCACCGTCGATCCGGCGCACGACACGCCCGCGGTGCTCGCCGAATATGGCGGACATTTCGGCGCGAAACCGGGAGTCTGGTATTTCCTCACCGGCCCGGTCGCGACGCTTGAAACTCTCGACCGCAACGTTTTCATGCTCGGCGACATCAACGCCACTCTGGAGCATTCGACGCGCCTGGTTCTGATCGATCGCGGCTCCCAAGTTCGCGGATATTATGAATCGGACGAAAAGGGCGCGATTCCGCGCCTGATCGCGGACGCCAAGACGCTCGCCGCGGAGCGCAATTGATTAGCGTCCACGATCTTCCCAAGCTGAACGCGGTGCTCAACGGGACCGCGGCCGTGCTGCTCGTCTGGGCTTACGTCCTGATCCGGGGCGGACGCAAGGAAGCGCACCGGAAAGTGATGCTCACCGCGTTCGGCGTCTCCGTCGCGTTTCTGATTTCGTACCTGGTTTATCACGCCATGGCCGGAGTAGTTTACTACCCGCGCAGCGGCGCGATCCGCACGGTGTATCTCTCGATTCTGTACACGCACACGGCGCTGGCCGTCACGGTCCCCGTGCTCGCAATCATCACCCTGCGCCGGGCGTTGAGGGGAAAATTCGACCGTCACCGCCGCATCGCCCGCTGGACGCTGCCGATCTGGCTGTACGTCAGCGTAACGGGCGTGGTGGTGTACCTGATGCTGTACCAGTTCGCCTGAATGCGGCGCACGCGCTGGTGAGTGCAGGCCGTCACAACGCGCGCACGAACACATCGACCAGCTCGATCACCAGAATCGCCACCACCAGCAGCTCCAACAAAAACGATCGCGCCTGGTAATACTCGTTCATCATCGACTGATACAGGTCCGCCGCGATGCGCAGCTTCCGCTCCACCAGATTCCGGTAATCCGTCACGCCCACGCGCGAGGCGGCCATGCGGTACGCCCGCGCGTAAAACATATCGCCGATGAACTTGATGGCGTTGTCGGTGCGCTCGGTCAGCTCCGTCACTTCGAGGCGCACCGTGTTCAACGCCGCCGCGCGGCGCGCCATGCGCCAGTGCTTGAACGGACCCTCCCTGCGCTCCAGCGCCTTGTAAACATTTTCGAGAATTTTTGTCAGTACCTCGTCATAATGCCGGAACTCGAGCAACTGGGTGTTCGCGTATTCGAGCAACTGCACCGCGGGCACCGCTCCCTCCGCGGTATCGTAAACCAGCGCCGCGGTCCAACCGACCACCAGCAGATCGCTGGGATAATACGACATGCTCGATTGCAGGACATCCGCGCGTTCGGCATCCGCGAGCGGTCCCGATTCGCCGCGGACGATGCGCGCGATCTCGTCACCGTGTCTGGAGACCAGCGCAGCCGCCGGGAGCGGATTCCCATTCTCGTCGCGCGACTCACGCAGATTGATGATGTAGTAATCCTCGCTCAGCCAGGAAGGATAGGGCTGCACCAGCGCCGCCTCCACGCGCTTCAATCGCGAGCGGATCACCTCCAGCGCGCATTTTTCGGTTTCCGGCGATGCGACGAAGCGATTGGAGAGCTGGATCAGCTCCTCCCATCCCAATTCGAACGGCAGCTCCAGCTCGACGCTCGCCACGCCGTAGGCGAAATATTTCACGCGGGTCAGGAACTGCTCGCCGGTCGAAAGCGTCACCGGGTCGAGGTACTCCACCACCGGCGCGCGTTCGAAGCGCACGTATTCCGGCGCGGGATGTTTGAAGCTCGGCTCGCGCCCGGGCGGCTGCGCGCCCAGGATTTCGCGCAGGCGCTCCAGATTCACCTGTTCGGCGACGTCGTACAGCACCAGCACCGAAAACGACCCGCGCATCCTCATCATTTTTCGAGCAACCCCACTTGCCACCACCCGCTCCCTACTTCCCGATTATGTTATACAGCAGTCATGCCTCCCGATCCGCTGCTTCAATGGCGCGCCGAGTTTCCCATTCTCGACCGCACCGTTTACATGATCAGCCATTCGCTCGGCGCGATGCCGCGGCGCACGCGCGAGCGCCTGCAACAGTACGCCGACGAGTGGGACACGCGCGGCATTCGCGCCTGGGAAGAGGGCTGGTGGGAGATGCCGGTGACCGTAGGCGACCTGATCAGGAAAATCGTCGGCGCCGGCCCGGGCGAAATCGTGATGCAGCAGAATGTCTCGATTTGCCAGGCAATTGTCGCCAGCTGCTTCGATTGGACCAAAAAGCGCAACAAAATCGTGACGGAAGACATGAATTTTCCGTCGAATTTGTACATATATCAGCAGTCGGGCGCGCGCGTGGCGACCGTCCCTTCCGAGGATCGCATCACCGTCCCGCTCGAGCGGATGCTCGAGGCGATCGATGAGGAGACCGCGCTGGTCTCCGTCTCGCACGTCCTGTTCCGCAGTTCCTACATTCAGGATCTGGCCGCCATCACGAATCGCGCGCACGAACAGGGAGCGATGATCGTCGCCGATCTGTACCAATCCGCCGGAACGGTTCCGGTGAATGTGCGCAATCTCGGCGTCGACTTCGCCACCGGCGGTTCGGTCAAATGGCTGTGCGGCGGGCCGGGCGCGGGGTATCTCTACGTGCGCCCCGATGTGTGGCCGCAGCTTCGGCCGCGCGTTACCGGCTGGGCCGCGCATCGCGAGCCGTTCGCGTTCTCCTCCGATCACGATTACGCCGGCGGCATCGAGCGATTCCTCAACGGCACGCCCAACATCCCGGCCCTGTACGCCGCGCGCTCCGGCTACGAAATCGTGAACGAAATCGGCGTCGAAAAAATCCGCGAAAAATCGATGCGCCAGACCGCGCATCTGATCGAGCTCGCCCACGCTGCCGGTTTTCGTGTGAATTCGCCTAAAAATCCGGCCGAGCGCGGCGGAACGGTCGTCATCGACGTGCCCAATGGCTATGAAATTACCAAGGAATTATCGCGGCGCGATTATCTGGTGGATTATCGTCCCGGCGCCGGAATCCGCGTCGCGCCGCACTTTTATTCAAAAGACGAAGAATTGGACCTGACGATCGGCGAAATCTCGAAAATAGCCGCCGGATTCCAGGAACCGGCGGCCGTTTCCCCGTAGATCAGCCTACCGGCTGGTGCTGCGTTCTGTTCATCGCTTCCTGCGCGCGCCTGCGCATCTCGTCGGCAGGCACATCCTCCTTGTGCGTCGCGACCGACCAGGAGTACCCGAACGGATCGGTCAGCTTGCCGTACCGATCGCCCCAGAACTGATCCGCGGGACGCTGGTCCGCCTTCGCGCCGGCCTGGATCGCCTGGTCGTACACCGAATCCACGTTCTCGACATACAGGAACAGCCCGCCGCAAGTTCCGTTCAGCGATTCCGGGGCCTTGTTCCCCGTGCCCGGCATCTCGTCCGCGAGCATAATGATCGAGTCGCCGATTTTCAGTTCCGCGTGGCCGATTTTGCCCTGCGGACCATCCATCCGATTCAATTCCTTCGCACCGAACGCGCGCTTGTAAAATTCAATCGCCCGCGCCGCGTTACGGAGCGTCAAATAGGGCGTTACAGTGTGGTAGCCCTCAGGAATCGGTTTTACTTTGCCTGGCATGATAAATACCTCTCTTCAAAAATATCGAGGCTGAGCCTCGCTAGACTCGTCAAGTTTAGCGCAGGTAAATGGAACGGTCCAGAAAAAAACAAATGAAACGGTTGCAGAATGGGTCAAACTTCTGAAAAATAATCGCCCGAAATAATTCTGACATTTTGAGACGTGTCAAATCGGTAGAAATACGCCCACGCCTGTAGGATTCCTCCGTCAGCCGGCCGGACATCGACGACCCTGCGCTCGAACTCAGCGCCTTCGTAAGCGTCGAGCACTGGCCACGCGATTGCGGGCTGCGGCAATTCGAACAGCTCGCCAGCGACGTGGTGCGATTCGTTCGCCGAATCGACCATCCCGGGATAATCGCCGACGCGAAACAGAATTCCGCGCGCGTGTGCGGAGCCCTTGTAAATTGCGGCGCACAGGCGCGTGATCTCCGCGCGCCCGCCGCGCCGCAGCGTCCCGTAGACAAACAGGCGGGTCACTTCTTGAGATTGGTTTCGAACAGTTTGAAGATCCGCTTGTACTCGTCCGCCCAGCTCGCCGGCTGCACGAACCCGTGATCCTCCACCGGGTACGGCGCGATCGACCAGTTTTCCTTGTGCAGTTCGATCAGCCGCTCGACCAGCCGCACCGAGTCCTGGAAAAACACGTTGGTATCCGCCATCCCGTGGCAGATCAGCAGCGCGCCTTGGAGTCCGCCGGCATAATAAATCGGCGACGATTTCCGGTACGCGTCTTCGTCTTTTTGCGGTAAATTCAAGATATTCGAGGTATATTGATTGTTATAATGCGCCCAGTCGGTTACCGGACGCAGAGCCGCGCCCGCGGCGAACACGTCCGGCGCGGTGAACATCGCCATCAGCGTGATGAACCCTCCGTAGCTGCCGCCGTACAGGCCGATGCGCTTGGGATCGGCGCCTTGCGCGACCAGCCATTTCGCGCCATCCACGTTGTCATCCAGATCGATCCCGCCCATGTGCCGGTAAATGGCCGCGCGCCAGTCGCGCCCATAGCCCGCCGACGCGCGATAATCCATATCCAGCACCAGGTAGCCGTGCGCCATTAAGAATTGGTTGAACATGTATTCGTGGGCGTAGTTGGGCGACCAGTATTTGTGCACGTTCTGCGCGTATCCCGCGCCGTGCACGAAAATCACCGCGGGCCCGCCGCGCTGATAGTTGGCCGGCTTGTAAAAATGCGCCGGAACCATGGCGCCATCCCGCGCCGGGACCTGCACGATGGGCACGTCCAGCCACGGATAATCCCAAAAATCCTTTGCGGGCGACGAAGTCAGCTTGGTCTCCGCCGCACCCGGCGTGTTTTCCGCGACGAACAATTCGGGAGGCTTGGTGGTATACGAATACACGTCGGCCACCAGTTTTTCATCCGGCGAAAGCGTCACGTGATGATTTCCCACGGTCTTGGTAATCTGGGTCCGCGCGCCGCCGTCGACGCTCATCGAATAAAAATGACGCTCGCCGGGGCCGGCTTCGCTGGTCGTCAGATAAAATTTCGACCCGTCGTTGGACAATTCGACCGAGGTCACCTCGAATTTGCCCGACGTCAACTGCGTCATGTGGCCGCCGTGCGCGATCTTGTACAAATGCGAATACCCGTCGCGCTCGCTTTGAAAATAGAGCGCGTCGCTGGTCTTCAACCATCCCAGCGTCTGCGCGCCGGGCCCGTTGAGCCATGCATCGTCGTGCTCGGTGAAAACGACCTGCGTCTTGCCCGTCGCCGTGTCGAGCGCCAGAATCCAGCGGTCCTTGTTATCGGTCGCCCGCGCAACGAACACGGCTTTGTCGCCGGGTTCATTCCACAGCGGCATCTGCACCTGCACTTCGCGCCCGTTCACCTCCGGCTCGACCCACTTCACATCGCCGGTA
>JASHWA010000619.1 GCA_030044325.1 Bryobacteraceae bacterium | reverse complement strand
GAAGGCGCGGGCGGCCAAAAAGGCGTTCTCGGCATTCTCGAATCCTACGTGCTCGACCCCAACGCGAGCGAAACCTATCGCGAATGGTACATGCAATACATGTCGCCATCCACCTGCCCCGCCTGCCACGGCCGGCGCTTGAAACCGTCCAGCCTCGCGGTTCGCGTCCAGGGATTGACCATCGCCGAGTTCACCGGAATGTCGCTCACGCGCTCGCTCGAAGCGGTCCAGAAATGGAAACTGAACGAACGCGAAAAAATCATCGGCGGCCGGGCCGTGGAAGAGATTCGCAATCGCCTCGAATTCCTGGTCGCCGTGGGCCTTGAATATTTGAGTCTGGATCGATCCGCCGCCACGCTTTCCGGCGGCGAAGCCCAGCGCATTCGCCTCGCCACGCAGATCGGATCGCGCCTGCGCGGCGTGCTCTACGTTCTCGATGAACCCTCCATCGGCCTGCATCCGCGCGACAATTCGCGCCTGCTCGATTCGCTCGCGCGCCTGCGCGATCTCGGCAATACCGTGCTGGTGGTCGAGCACGACGCCGAAACCATCGAGCGCGCCGATTACGTCATCGATCTCGGCCCCGGCGCCGGCCGCTTGGGAGGCGAGCTGGTCGCGCAGGGAACTCCCCGCCAGATCGAGCGCAATGCGGCGTCGCTCACCGGCCAATATCTCGCCGGCGCCCGAAAAATCGCGATTCCGCCCACGCGCCGCACGCCCACCGACAAACGCATCCTGATCCGCGGCGCGGCCGAACATAATCTGCAACACATCGACGTCGAATTTCCGCTGGGCCTGTTTATCGTGGTCACGGGCGTTTCCGGAAGCGGCAAATCGACACTGATTAATGACATCCTCTATCGCGCCGCATCCAAAGCCGTCTACAAATCGCGCACCGAACCCGGCGCGCATGATTCGATCGAGGGCCTGGAAAATATCGACAAGGTGATCGAGATCGATCAGTCGCCCATCGGCCGCACCCCGCGCTCCAATCCCGCCACGTACACGCAGGTTTTCACGCTGATCCGCGATCTCTACTCCAAGCTGCCCGAATCGCGGGAGCGCGGCTACAAACCCGGCCGCTTCAGCTTCAACGTGAAAGGCGGCCGCTGCGAAGCCTGCCAGGGCGACGGCTTGAAGCGCATCGAGATGAATTTTCTGCCCGACGTTTACGTCACCTGCGACGTGTGCCGCGGACGGCGTTATAATCACGAAACCCTGCAAGTGAAATATAAGGACCACTCCATCGCCGACCTGCTCGAATGTCCCGTGGAGGATGCGTTAAAACTGCTCGAAAATATTCCGCAGATCAAGGCGAAGCTCGAAACGCTGGTGGAGGTCGGCCTGGGCTATCTGCACCTGGGCCAATCCTCGACCACGCTTTCCGGCGGCGAAGCCCAGCGCATCAAGCTCGCGCGCGAATTGAGCCGCCGCCAGACCGGCCGCACGCTATATATCCTCGACGAGCCGACCACCGGCCTGCATTTCGAAGACGTGCGAAAATTGCTCGACGTGCTGCACAGCCTGGTCGATCTCGGCAACACGGTGGTGGTGATCGAACATCAGCTCGACGTCGTAAAAACGGCCGATTGGATCATCGATCTCGGTCCCGAGGGCGGCGAGCGCGGAGGAGCCGTAGTCGCGTCCGGCCCGCCCGAAGAAATCCTGCGCGATCGGTCGAGCTACACCGCGCAAGCGCTGCGCGCGTTTCTCCAGAACGGAAAAGCCGCATGAACTACGCAATCTCCGTTTCGGCAATCGAGCGCCAGCCCATCGCCGCCGCGCGCCGCCGCACGACGTTCGCTAAGATCGCCGGCGAAATCGGAACCCTGCTCGATGATCCCTGGAGCTTGATTCGAGCGACGCCCGGCCTGCGGACCGACGGCGACAACGTCGCGATCTATTGGGACGATTCGGGCGATGGCTCGATCGAGGTCGGCGTGCAGGTCGTCCGCGAATTTGAGCCGACCGATGCCGTCGTGTGCTCGGCGACCCCGGCGGGCGTCGTCGCCAGAACGGCGCATTTCGGCCCTTACCACCAGCTTCGCGCGGCGCATGGCGCGGTCCGCGCCTGGTGCAAAGACAATAGCCGCGAATTCGCGCTGCCGTTCTGGGAAATTTACGGCGACTGGTCCGACGATCCGGGGAAGCTGCGAACCGATGTCCTCTATCTGCTCAAATAAACGGACGGCGGATTTCAATCCGCGCGGCGCTTCAGCGCCGCTCGTGGGAAGCGAGGCTGAAGCCTCGCGCGGGTTAAAGCCCGCCGTCCTTTTACATACATGACCCGCTACCCGCAAAAACCCCTTACCTTCGACCACCTCAAAACCGTCCCCATCGACGCGCGCGGCGGCAAGGTTCAAATCGAGCACTTCGCGCGACCCTGCGACGGCAAAAGCATCGACGCCCTCATCGATTCGCTCCCGAAAATTCTCGCTGCCGATTCGCTCCGCTCCGTCCTCGACGCCCTCCGCCGCGCTCGCCAACAAAACCGCGCGATCCTGTGGGGCATGGGCGGCCACGTCATCAAATGCGGGCTCGCCGGCGTTCTGCTCGATCTGATGCGCCGCGGATGGGTCACCGCGTTCGTGATGAACGGCGCCGCATCCATCCACGATTTCGAAATCGCCATCGCCGGCCAGACCAGCGAAGACGTGGAAGCCGTTCTGCCCGACGGCCGCTTCGGCGCAGCCGAGGAAACCGGGCGCGAAATGAACCGCGCCATCGTCGAAGGCGCGCGCGACGAGCTCGGCATGGGCGAGGCTCTCGGCCGGCGTCTCGACGAAATCGCCAAGCCCGAATTCGCCCCGCACAGCATCCTGCACGGCGCGTATCGGAATTCGACGCCGGTCACCGTTCACGTCGCCATCGGCACCGATACTCCGCATACGCATCCGCAGGCCGACGGCGCCGCGATCGGCGCGGCCACGCATCGCGACTTCCGCCTGCTGTGCTCGCTGGTGACCGCGCTCGACAACGGCGGCGTGTATCTGAACATCGGCTCGGCCGTCGTTTTGCCGGAAGTTTTCCTGAAAGCTGTAAGCGTGGTTCGCAACCTGGGCCATCCGCTCGCCAATTTCACCACCGTCAACTTCGATTTTCTCCAGCACTATCGCCCCAGGCTCAACGTGGTCGAACGCCCGCACGCGCGCTCCGGCGGCCGCGGCTTCGCGATCACCGGCCATCACGAGATCATGATTCCGCTCCTCGCCGCCGCGCTCACCGCATCATGACGCCGTCCGGCGGCGGTCGCCAATTTCCGTTCTGGAGCTACGAAGACATCGCCCTGTTCATCGGCGCAATGCTCCCGTGTTTCGCCGTCACGCGCCTGATCATTCTGCCGATTCCCTTCCCCACGCGAGGCGAGCAAGTGATCGCCGCTCAGTTCGTCTTATATGCGCTCGCGCTGGCGATCCTGTATTTTCTGGTGGCGATCCGCTACGGCCGTCCGTTCTGGCGCTCGCTCGGCTGGACTTTTCGTTTTCCCGGCGCGCTTACCTGCGTGGTCGCCGGTCCCGCGCTCGCCATCGCGCTCAGCATTTTCGCCTTCACGCTGAAAACCCCGCCCGACAACGCCATCCCCAACCTGATTACCGACCGTTTTTCGCTGATCCTGGTGATGCTGTTCGCCGTGTTCATCGGCCCGATTTTCGAAGAGTTGGTCTTCCGCGGATTCCTGTTCCCCCTGCTCGCCCGCACCTTCGGCTCCACGCTGGGAATCTTTTTCACCGCGATTCCCTTCGCGCTGTTGCATGTCAGCACCTACGGCTGGACGTGGCAGGCGCTGCTGATCGTCTTCATCGCCGGCCTGGTCTTCGGCTATGCGCGCGATCGCACCAACTCGACCATCGCCTCCACCATCGTTCACATGGGTTATAACGGACTGTATTTCGGATTCCTGGCGGCAAGATACTGGCATTAACGCTCTCGACCGTTTTGCGGCGCGACAGCATCCGAATCGCAACCGTATCGGAATCACGACGGTATTGGAGGCGCGACAGTAATGGAGCGTTGGTCGCCACGCCATTAATCCGATCGTCATAAATCTTGTCTTGTAACGGCCCTGAACACGGGCATATAATCCCATCAACGGCTATGCAACCGACTCGTCGGAAATTCTTTCAGCTCGGCGCCGGTGGGGTAGCGGCGACCGTTCTCGGATTCGATGTCAGGAAAGCCTACGCACAGGCGCAGGAGCTGAAAATCGCGCGCACTACCGAGACGCGCTCGTTGTGTCCCTATTGCGCGGTCGCCTGCGGCGTGATCATTCACACGCTCGGCGATAAGGCGAAGAACGTGACACCGCAGGTGGTGCACGTCGAAGGCGATCCCGACCATCCCACCAATCGCGGCACATTGTGCCCCAAAGGATCGTCGCTGTATCAGGACATTTTGAACGACCGCCGCGTTGTGAAACCGCAGGTGCGCCGTCCCGGATCGGATCATTGGGAAGATATTTCCTGGGACCGGGCAATCGAAGAAGTCGCGCGGCATATCAAGAAGACGCGCGACGAGACGTTCGTCGAGAAGGACGCGCAAGGCCGCACCGTGAATCGCCTGGAATCGATCGGCTTCATCGGCGGCTGCACCGATACCAACGAGTTCAACTACCTGGCTGTAAAATCCATGCGCAGCCTGGGGGTCTGTTACCTCGAAAATCAGGCCAGGGTTTGACACGGCCCCACGGTCTCCAGTTTGGGGGCCACGTTCGGACGGGGCGCGATGACCAATGGCTGGATCGACATCAAGAACACCGACATGATGTTGATCATGGGCGGCAATCCCGCGGAAAACCATCCCTGCGGATTCAAGTGGCCCATTGAAGCCAAGCGCAACCGCAACGCGCAGATGATCGTGGTGGACCCGCGCTTCACGCGCACCGCCGCAACCGCGGATTTATTCTGCCAGATTCGCGCGGGAACGGATATCGCGTTTCTGGGCGGCGTGATCCGTTACGCCATCGAAAATAACCGGATTGCCAAGGAATATCTGGCGAATTTCACTAATGCCGCGTTCCTGGTGCACGACGATTTCAAGCTGCCGGAGGACGACGGCGTGTTTTCCGGATTCCACGCCGACACCCAAACCTACGATCGCGCGAGCTGGAATTATCAGGGCAGCGGCGGATCCCCCGCGGGACTTCCCGAAAACGTTTCGACCGATCCCGCGCTCGAAAATCCGCGCTGCGTTTTCCAGCTCCTGAAGAAACACTATTCGCGCTACACGCCGGAGATGGTCGAGAGGATCACCGGCATCCCCAAAGACCAGTTTGTGAAGACCGCGGATCTATTCACCTCGATCCGCAAGGACGGCGATACGACCAAGGTCGCGACGGTCATCTACGCCGTCGGCTGGACGCAGCACACCTTCGGGACGCAGATCATCCGCACCGCGGCCATGCTGCAACTGCTGATGGGCAACGTCGGCCGCGCGGGCGGAGGAGTGAACGCGCTGCGCGGTCATTCCAACATTCAGGGCGCCACCGACATCGCCGGGATTTTCGATAATTTGCCGGGATATTTGAAAGTCCCCAATCCCGCGGATGCGGATTTCAAGGCGTGGATGACCCGCATTACGCCCACGCCGGCCAAGCCGCACGAGTGGGATTCGTTCAATTACTGGTCGAATACCCCGAAATTCGCCGTTTCTTTACTCAAATCGATGTATGGAGACGCGGCCAAGAAGGAAAACGACTGGGCCTATCATTACCTGCCCAAAGTCGACCGCAATTATTCCTGGGCGTACATGTGGGACGGCATGTACCGCGGGAGCGTCAAGGGATTGCTCGCGTTCGGCATGAACGGCGTCGCTATCGGGCCGGATTCGCAGAAAAATATCGATGCGCTCAAAAAGGCCGATTTTCTGGAGGTCTGCGACATCTATCCGGATGAAACCAGCGAGTTCTGGAGAGCCCCGACGGTCAAGCCGGAAGAACTGAAAGACATCAGCACCGAGGTTTACCGGCTGCCGGGCGCGGGATTCGCGGAAAAGGACGGGACCTTCGTCAACTCCGCGCGCTGGCTGCAATGGAAATGGGCCGCCGTTCCCCCTCCCGGCGACGCGCGCCTCGATCAGGATATTCTCGCGCAGATTTTCTTGAAAGTCCGGGAATTGTATCAAAAAGAAGGCGGCACATTCCCCGATCCGATTGTCAATTTAACCTGGAATTACACCACGCCCAATAACCCGTCGCTCTCTGAAGTCGCCAAAGAACTGAACGGAAAAGCGATCGCGGATGTACAAGACAAGGCGACCAACGCGACCATAAAAGCCGGCCAGCAGTTGCCCGGTTTTTCGTGGCTGCGCGATGACGGCTCGACCGCCTGCGGCATCTGGATCTGGTGCGGATCGTGGACCGAAGCGGGCGCCCTTGCGCAGCGGCGCGATCCGGCGGACCCGTCGGGACTGGGGGTCCATCCCAACTGGGGTTGGTCGTGGCCGATGAATCGCCGGGTGATGTACAATCGCGCCTCGTGCGATGTTTCCGGAAAACCGTGGGACGCCTCGCGCAAGCAGGTGTGGTGGAACGAAGCGCAGAAGAAATGGGTGGGCAACGATGTCCCCGACTTCAAGGCCGATTCGGCGCCCAAGGATCACATGGGTCCGTTCATCATGAATCCGGAGGGCGTGGGAAGGTTGTTCGCGCCGCTGGGCAGTCTGGCGGACGGCCCGTTCCCGGAATTCTACGAGCCCGTCGAAAGTCCCGCCGAAAATGTGCTGCACCCCAAGCAACAGAACAACCCCGTGGTGAAGAAATTCTCCACCGCATCTGACAAATACGGCACAAAACAGCAGGGATTTTCGATTATTTGCACCACCTATCGGCTCACCGAGCACTATCATTACTGGACCAA
>JASHWA010000618.1 GCA_030044325.1 Bryobacteraceae bacterium | reverse complement strand
CGGCTCGTTCGGGAAAAATCATGTGCGCGTTGTTCGCGAATCTCCCCATGCGGAGCTCGGCGGCGTTCTCGATATCGATCCCGAGCGCGCGGCCGCGGCGAATTGCCGGATTTTTTCTTCGCTCGAAGAATTGGCGAACAACTGCGACGCCGCCGTGGTCGCCACGCCCACCACCACGCATGCCGACATCGGGTGCCGGCTCATGGAGCTGGGGCTTGATGTCCTGGTGGAAAAACCCATCGCGCACAATCCGGACGAAGCCTCGCGTCTGATCGATTGTGCCGCGCGATGCAATAAAATCCTGCAAATCGGCCATCTGGAGCGCTTCAACCCCGCCGTGCTGGCGCTTGAAGCGGCGATCACCACCCCGCTGTTTTTCGAAATTCACCGGATGAGCGAATTCAGCCCGCGCAGCCTGGACGTGGATGTTGTGCTCGACCTGATGATCCACGATATCGACGTGGTGCTGTCACTCACGCGCGAAATGCCCATCGAAATTCGCGCGGCGGGGATCTCCATTCTTTCGCCCAAAGTGGATATCGCCAACGTGCGGCTGGAATTTCCGGGAGGGTGCATCGCCAATCTCACGGCCAGCCGCGTTTCGACGGAACGCATCCGCAAGCTGCGCCTGTTCCAGCCGCACGAATATATTTCGCTCGATTACAGCCGGCGCGACGCGGTGCGGTTCCGCGTGAATCCGCCGATGAAGATCGACTTCACGCCGCTCGCGGTCGCCAAAGACGAGCCTTTGCGCCTGGAGATCGAGGATTTCATCGGCTGCGTTCGCGACCGCTCCACGCCGCGCGTGACGGGCGAGCAGGCGCGCGCCGCGCTCGAAGTCGCTCACTCCATTCTTGATAAAATCAAGGAGCACGCGCAGGTGGTCGCCGAGGCTTTGGGGGCCGAGGAACGTTTCATCGCCGAAGCACGTCAATAGAGCATCGTAAACGCAAATATGGCCGCGGAAACTACTGCTGCTGATTCCGCCTCCCCACGCGGCTCGCCGCCGCTCGAGTTGTACGCCGAATGGCGCGAGCCGGTCACCACCGGCCGCATCGCGCGGGCGACGATCGGATCGCTTGTGGCGCACGCGGCCGCCATCGCGATTTTCCTCTCGCTTCCCGACGTCGAGCCGGCGCGGCGGGCGACCATCATCGAGCCGGATATTCGCAAAGCGGTGCATCTGACCATGCCGCGATTTTTCGAGCCGACCCAGACCGCGCCCAACCAGGGCAAGGTCACGCGCGAACTGGATGTGCGCAGCATCGAGCCGGCTCCGCACCCGCAGGCCCCCAGATTCCGCGCGCCGCAGCCGCTTCCCGGGGCGGTCGCCGAAGCCAAACCCTCAGCGCCGCCGCCGCCCGCGCAGCAGATCCAGCCGCCGAAAATCGAGCCGCCGAAAATCGAGACCGCATCCGTCGCGCCCGTTCCGGTTCCCAGCATTTCGGCTAATCCCAAAGATCAGCCTGCGCCGCCGCCCGCGCCCGTGCAGCCGTCCGCGCCCAAGAAGCAGAAACTCGCGTTTGAAAGCATCGATTCGGGCCAGAACTACGCCGCGAAATCCGATTCCCCCATCCCCGATCCGCGCAGCCGGAATTTCCGCTCGAGCTCGGGCGGCGGAGGGGGAACCATGGTCGGTGATGCCGGCGCGAGCAGCATGAATGTTCCGAGCGTGAATTCCGCTCCCGAATTGGGACGCCCGGGGAGTAATCTTCAGCTCTTAAGCGACGCGAAAGGCGTCGATTTCCGGCCGTATCTGATTCAGGTGCTGACCGCGGTGCGGCGCAACTGGCTGACGATTCTGCCCGAAAGCGCCCGGCTCGGCCAACGGGGCCGGGTGCTGATCCAGTTCGCGATCGACCGGCAGGGCGCGGTGCCGAAAGTGGTGATCGCCGACAGCGCGGGCGCGGATTCGCTCGACCGGGCGGCGGTCGCGGCGATCAGCATGTCTTATCCGTTCCCGCCGCTCCCTAAGGATTATAAAGGGGACGAAATTCGATTGCAGTTCGCTTTTTCCTACAACATGCCCCGCTAGAAAATGAGTAAAACCCTTGTGGATCTAAGGTTTATAGCTGCCCAATGTTTTTACGCCGCGCTCGCGATTCTGGCTGGATTCACGCTCAGCGGCGATATTCGCATCGCCACGTGGGTTTTTCTAGGAGGAATCGCACTCAAGACGTGGCTGGTTGTACTCAAACGCCGCCAGGAATAGGAATGGGGCATAACCAGCCTGAGAATATTATTAGGGCTCATCTAAGGTAAAGCTTCGAGATACGAAATCTACCTACTCGCCTTAACCTGCTAAGTGTCAGGGATTAACGCTGATTTGAATTCCCGAATCAGGTCCAACGTTTCAATCCGAGAGGGAGTGGGTGGATTGCTGGTCCCAATTCGAAACAGAGCAGTTTCGCGCGCTCGAACGAGGGTCGTTCGCACCCTGGACGGACGCTTCGGCGCGGTTAAGGTTTCTCACTGATTTCAAAGCAGTAGCGCGTCAAAGACGCGTTCCTTTTCTATCGGCAGAACACGGCGCTCCCTTGAGTTCGATCGATTGGCGTGGGGCGTGCATTTTGGGGAGGCGTGGGTGACGCAGGGAAAGGAAGAGCTCGAATGCTTACGATGAAAACGAAATCGGTGGGAGTGGCGACGGTGGTGCGCGCGATACCTTCGGGCGAGGCGCGCATTCGCACCACGCCGGTGAAGCCGATGGGAGTCGCGGCATCGCTGCACGCGCCCGCGCAGAAACCGGCTGCGAAGCCGGCCGCACAGCAGGCGACCAGGATCGCTCGCCGGGATCGCGTCGTGTTGGAGCATCTTCCGCTGGTCAAAGCCATCGCCGTACGAGTTCACGAAAATCTGCCGGTGCACGTCGATCTGGACGACCTGGTCCATGCCGGAATCCTGGGTCTTTTCGACGCGGCCAATAAATACAATCCCGACAAGCAGGTGGTTTTTTCGAGTTACGCCAAGCATCGCATCAAGGGTGCGATCTTGGACAGCCTGCGCCAGCTCGACTGGGCGTCGCGCGACATGCGCCGGCGGCATAAACAGGTAGAGGCCGCCACGCGCGACCTGGCCGCCACGCTTCAGCGCACGCCAACGGAATCCGAAGTCGCCGAAAAGCTGGGGATGGATGTGGACCGCTGGCGCAACATGATGCTCGACCTGCGCAATGTGGGTTTGATTTCGGCGTCGACGCGGTCGAATGAGAACGAGGACCTTCCCGCTCCCGATTTTCCGAGCAAGCCGGAAACGCAGCCCGATTCGATCTGCGCGCGGGAGCAGTTGAAACACGTGCTGGGGGACGCGATGAAGGTGCTGCCGGAGCGTTATCGCAAAGTGGTGCTGCTGTACTACACCAACGAGATGACCATGAAGGAAATCGGCGGCGTGCTGGGAATCAATGAGAGCCGCGTTTCACAGATCCACAAATCGGCGCTCGAGAAGATGATGGCCGTGCTGCAAGCGAACGGGATCACGTCGAGCCAGGCGTTTTAGGACCGGCGAACAA
>JASHWA010000617.1 GCA_030044325.1 Bryobacteraceae bacterium | reverse complement strand
ATTTCTGTTTTTTTCCCTGGATTTTGCAACGGCCGCAACCTACTATGGCACGGTCTTCTTTTTCGACAAGCAGTGGAACTGGCTGCTGTTCACCTGGTTGTCGCGCGGTTTCCGATATAGCGCCATGGTGCTCAGCGCCGCGGGGCTCCTGGTCTCGGTGCGCGAGGACTGGTTTCGGCGGGTGACCGTATTTTCCGCGAGCGCATGTCTCGCGATCGTGGCGCTGATTTTTCTGGATTTCAGCAGTTGGGTACGCGTGCGGGAGATCCGTTTTCCGACGGTTGAGGCGGCGGCCAATGCCGTTGCCGTGCTGGCAGTGGGCGCGGCGCTGGTTCTCCTCATGCTGCAAGGGCGCAAATGGCGCGAGCTCGCCCTGCTGACCTTGCTCCTTCTGCTTTGTTCCGGGCTGGTTCAACCACTACGCATCTTGCTGGATCCGGCGTGGTCCAACCTGTGGTGGCACATTCAGGAACACCTGCTTTCCTTCGGCCTGGTGACCTTCGTCTGGACGCTGGGGGAGTATTCGGAGAATCTGTTCGATCGCGTATTTGTCCGTTTGAATCTGAGTTTTATTCTTCTCGGCAGCCTGATGTTGCTGAGCACGGTGGGTATGGAGCGTTTCCAGTACATGCAGCTTGCCCAGGAACGCTCCATGAGTCTTGGCGAGTACCTGCGCGGATATCTGGCCTTTTACGAGGGACAGGGCGAGAGCCTGGAGGCGGTTCTTCAGCGTCCCGAGGTGCTTCGCCGGATCGTGGTGGGATTCAGCGAAGTACCCGATTTCCAACGTGTGGAGATCACGTTCGGCGGTGATCGCGCCGTCTTTCATTACTCCTCCGACGGCAGCATTACCGAACTGGCCGGCGCGGCCGGGCCCGACAATACGGACCGGAATGAAGCCAACGCGGACTACGCGCTGCGAACGTCTTTTCGTTTGCTTCAGATCCCCATCTTTCCCGAGCAGGAAAGCCGCGGCAGAATTGAATTCTATGGGGGAATGCGGTACATTAACCACCGCATCGGGACGTATATCGTGGTGGTGTACGTGTTGTTCACCGTAATGGTGATCATGAGCATCATCGTGGTGGGCGCGATCGTCCGCAACGCAGACTATTCCATGCAAAAGCAGCATGCAGAAATCGAAGACATCAGCCGCCAGTTGCTCAATGCCGCCAAGCTCGCCTCCATCGGTGAGCTTGCCGGCGGGGTGGCTCACGAGATCAACAATCCCGTCACCGGGATCCTTTCGACCTCGACGCATTTGATCGGCAAACGGCGCGATACGAACCTGACCGCGCGCGACAAGAGGGACTTGCAGCTTATCGCGGAACAGGCCGAGCGCATCTCCGACATCGTAGGTAAGTTGCTGACCTTTTCGCGGCAAAGCCGGATGGAGCTGGTTCTGTGCGATATCAATACGGTGATCGAAAGGGCGATCTCGCTCATCGAGTTCCGCCTGCGGGGCGGCGATGTCGTTCTGGAGCGGGAGCTGAATGCCGGTCTGCCTCGCGTGTTGTGCGATCCCAATCGCCTGACCGAGGTGTTCGTGAATCTGATGAACAACGCCATCGACGCGATGCAAGGCGCGGGCACGCTCGCCGTGGCGAGTACGCAAGAAGGCAATGACCGGATCCGCATCGCGGTGAGCGATACCGGCTGCGGAATCGATCCGGCGCTGGTGCAGCGGATCTTCGACCCGTTCTTCACCACCAAGGAGCCCGGCAAAGGCACCGGGCTTGGCTTGTCGATCAGTCACGGAATCGTCCGCGGGCATCGCGGTGAGATTCAGGTCCGCAGCAGGCTGGAGCAGGGCAGCACGTTCAGCGTTATCCTTCCGGCGGAGGTTCCTTGATGGCTGAGAGGGTTTCGCCAAACCGGGGAAGCATTCTGGTGGTCGATGATGATCGCGCCGTGCTTCAAAGCTGCGAGAACATACTCACCGATGAGGGTCATGAGGTACAGACGGCAGGTCACGGAATGGCCGCCCTCGACCTGCTCAAACGCACTTGTTTCGATCTCGCGCTGGTCGACCTCAAGATGCCCGGAATGAATGGACTGGAGATGCTCGAAGCGGCGCGGCGGATCAAGCCGGATCTGGTCGTCATCATCTTCACCGCCTACGCCACCATCGAGACTGCGGTGGAAGCGATCAAGTTGGGAGCGTTCAACTATGTGACCAAGCCTTTCACCGCGCTGGAACTGGTCGCCACGGTTGAAAAAGGGCTGATGCGCGCAGATCTGGCCCGCCAAAGCGTGCGCCGGCGCGAGGAAAGCGCCGCGGGCCCTGACAATATCGTGTGGCAAAGTTCCGTGATGGAGGCGACCCTGAACACCCTGCGCAAGGTCGCCCAAAGCGATGCCAATGTTTTAATCACCGGCGAGAGCGGCACCGGCAAGGAGCTGGCGGCCAGGTTTGTCCATTTCGCGAGCAAGCGAGCGAATCAGCCGTTCGTCGCGGTGGACTGCGCGGCCATTCCCGACAACCTCCTCGAAAGCGAGCTGTTTGGCTATGAAAAGGGCGCGTTCACCGGGGCAGACCACAAGAAGCGCGGACTGCTTGAACTGGCCGACGGCGGCACGTTGCTGCTCGACGAAATCGGGGAGATGAGTATGAACCTTCAGGCGAGACTGCTGCGCGTGTTGCAGGAGCGCGTTTTCCGGCGCCTGGGGGCGGAGAAAGTGACCTCCGTGAACATCCGTCTGATCTCCTCGACCAACCGTGACCTGTTGGCGCGTGTCCGGCAAGAGCGGTTTCGCAGCGACCTATTGTTCCGGCTGAACGTGGTGAACGTGCAAATGCCTCCCTTGCGCGCGCGACAGGGAGATGTCGCCGTGCTGTGCCGGCACTTCCTGGATCTTCACGCGCGGAACCTGGGCGGGCCGGAGATCCGCCTGTCGCCGGAAGCAGCGGAGGCCATGGAGCAGTACCGCTGGCCGGGCAATGTCCGCGAGCTGCAGAACATTCTGGAGCGGGCCGTTGTTCTGAACGAAGGCGGGATCATCAGTGTTGCCGATCTTCCCGATTTCATTTTCGACGCTGTGGAACTCCATGAGCAGGCTGCTCCCCACACGGCGTATAAAGCCGTGCGTTCCGCCTGGATCGATGGCCAAGGCAGGCAATACTTCAGCGAGTTGCTGGCCCGACACAACGGCAATGTCTCCAGCGCGGCGAGAGAAGCACAAATCAGCCGTAAGAGTTTCTACCAGTTGATGAAGAAGTTCAATCTCGAACCCCGGCGAAAGGCGCTCGAAAGCTGAGTCTGCACCACGTGTTACCCTTGGGAAACAGAACTTCGCTCAATCATGTCAAGCAAATCCGCCCGGAAACCCGGCCCATGTCACCTTTCAGTGACAGGACTGCTCCGGTGATAAACGTGCGGCGATTCCCTTGATGGCCTGGACGAAACGGATCGCGCACGTTGCAGAAATCGTCATGGCCTGCGCGGGCCTTCTGGCCGCGGCGAGCGGGCAGGCGAATTCCGTGACGACCATCGAGGGCAAGGTGGGAGTGCTGCCGCACGAGAGACCCGACCGGCTGAGCTGGCTGGTTTGGGTCGATGATGTTCCCGTACAGTATCCTGCTCCGCAGGAACATGCCATCCTCAGCCAAAAGGGCATGAGCTTTATCCCTCACGTTCTCCCGATCCTTGTCGGGACCACGGTCGATTTCCCTAACGGCGACCCGTTTGGTCACAACGTCTTTTCGATTTCGGCTGCGAAGCGGTTCAATCTCGGCCTGTATCCGCAGGGGCGCGTGCCGACGATCCTGTTTGACAAATCCGGAATCGTCACGGTCATGTGCAACGTTCATCCCAATATGTCTGCCTACATTATCGTTCTGAACACGCCTTTTTTCGCGGTCCCGGAGCGCGACGGCCATTTCATCATTCGCAACGTGCCGAGCGGCAGCAGGGTGGTACGATGCTGGTCGGAAGACGGCAAGATCCGGGAAGTGAAAGTCACTCTTCGCCCGGGTTCGATCCAGAACCTCGATTTTTAGCTGTTAACCGAGCGTAACAGTAGCTGATTATTGTTACTTTTTGGAAACACTCTCGCGAGAGTTCAGGTAAGCCACGATATTCGAGATATCGTCCGCGGAAAGCCTCGCCCAGGCGATGTCCCTTTGCCTCATTCTGTCGAGCATCTGAGGACCATGCGTCCACAGGACGTGGATCATGGCAGATGTGGTATAGCCGCCGTTTCCGCCCGGAAGCTTCGGCGCGCCGGATTGTGGATCGTTGTGACAGATCGCGCAATGCTTCGCGGCGAAAGTCCGCGCGCCGCGCCGCGGATCGCCGGCCGCACCCAGATACTGGCGTTCCCAAATATATGCCACGATCTTCCGCATGTCCTCCTGGCTGGTTTGCGGAACAACTTTCATTTTCGGGATGTGGTTCCACATGGCCGCCGCAACATCGATAAGCGTCATGTTCGACAGCCGTGTTTCGAGCGACATGGAACCGTTGTGGCAGCGTGCGCAGGTCGCTTGGAATGCCGGCTCGCCGGAAGCCGGATCCGGCAGCGAAAACTCCTCCGTCGTTTTCGGAAGCTGCGGAAGATTCTTCAAATAGAGAGCCAGGTCCGTCAATTCCTGCCCGGTCAAAATGACCCATGCGCGCTTGCGCCGTGCAAGGGCATTCTGCATCGCCGCGGCATGATCCCACATGTCATGTACCAGCAAAACGGGATCTCCCAGCGATTTCCAGGTGCTGACGGGATGGCCGGGTCCCGGGCCGGGTTGATCGAGAGAGTGGCATTCGGCGCAATGTTTGGTTTCGAAGACGACCTTGCCTCGCTCGGCTTCCCCAGGTTGTTCGAAGAAACGGATCGAGAAAAAATACGCAAACAAGTCGTCGGCATCCTGTTCGCTTAGCTGAGGGCGCTCCATTCCCTGGTCCTCCATCGACGCCCACATCGTGGGAGCGTGGTTCCACATAACGCTCGCCAGCAGCGCAGGGGTGAAGCGGCGGCCCATGGGGCGGCTCAAATCGGAAGCGGTGTTGCCGCCCTCGCCCTGCTGACCAAAGCGCGGAATGTCGTTGGCTCGAACGCTGTGGCAACGCAGGCAGTTTTCACGTCGCAGGACAGCGGCGCCCCGTTCTGCATCTCCGGCATAAATATGATTCGCGCAGGGCGCGATGAAAAGGACCGCCGCAGCAAGGGAAACATGCCTCATCGGACTCTCCTCCTTGGTCAGGATAAGTAGGCAATTCGCCAACCGATTCGGCCAGGTCATCCTCGCAATGCCTAGAGCAGCGCAAAACCCACAGTCGCTGTTCTGATCTGACCCATCGCTGATTTTGGATAGCGCAGACCCCATCGTCAACGTTTCGGCTCTTGGCGTGCTGTGCTACACGAAGCCAGCATATGCAAGACTGCATTTCTCGAGCTCACAGAATTTCAGGGCATCAACGGCGCGAAACTGCGAAATGAGGCCCCTTGGTGCTCACAGGAGGTACTCCATGCCAACTCAGGTGCTCTCGCGATCTGTCAGACTGATGATCCTGTTCGCGTCAGCTTGCCTGGTAATGATAGGCGGCGACGTTACCGGAATAGTCACCGCTGGAAAAGGCCTCTCAGTAATATATCTGGAAGCCACTTCCGGCAAGACTTTCCCAGCCCCGAAGCACGCGTATATCATGGATCAGAAGTCGCG
>JASHWA010000063.1 GCA_030044325.1 Bryobacteraceae bacterium | reverse complement strand
TGATCGGAATCAATACCGCCATTCTCACGCATGGCGGCGGCGGGAATGAAGGCGTCGGATTCGCGATTCCCGCCAACATGGCGCACGCGGTGATGGAGCAGATGATTTCGCACGGAAAAGTCGTGCGGGGATATATGGGCGTGCACGTGCAACCCATTGAGCCCTCCATGGCCGAATCGTTCCGCCTCACCGATACGCGCGGCGCGCTGATCAGCATGGTCGCTCCCGGCTCGCCCGCGGCGCAGGCCGGCATCCAGACGGGCGACGTGATTACGGAGATCAACGGGGAGGCTATTGAAAATTCCAATCAGTTGAGCGCGCGCGTTGCCCTGATTTCCCCCGGCACCACCATTCGCGTGAAATTCCTGCGCGATGGCGCGGCCCATGACGTGAACGTGAAGCTCGCCGAATATCCCGCGGATCAGGCGCAGGCGCGCACGCCCGCGCCAGGCCGATTCTTCGAGAACCAGTCGAGTGCGTTGAGCGGCGTCACCGTGCAGAATCTCGACGCCGATGCTCTGCGCCAGTTGCGCCTTCCGGCCTCGACGCGCGGCGTGGTGGTGACCAATGTGGATCCCGGAAGCCCCGCGGCCGCCGCCGGTCTCGAATCGGGCGATGTGATCCTTGAAGTGGATCACGCGCGCGTTTCGAGCGTGGCGGATTTCGACCGCGCCATGCGCCGCGCTCCCGGTCACACCATCCTGGTGCTGGTCGAACGCCAGGGCACCACGATGTATCTGCCCATCCAGCCCGAATAGTTCGTCGCGCCCTCGCGGCCCTGATATTGTAAACACGATATGGCGGCTCGCCGGGATTGGCCGTTTCTGATCGCGCTCGCGCTCCTTTTTGCGCTGTTCGCCGCGATTCAGACGCGCCTCACGTGGTACTCGATCGAGGACGGTATCCACGTTACTCAGACCGTCCGGTTTCCGTTCCAGCTCAGCGATTACCGGCGCAGCATCACCAACGTCCGCAAGGAAGCCGCAAGCGCGGGCCTGGCTGAAGGCGGCCTGCTCGAATCGATCGACGGAACCAGCGTCCGCGGCCCCGGGCCGCTCGTGCGCCAGATCGAATCCCATCATGTCGGCGATCGGATATCCGTGACCGTCTCGCGCGCTGGAGAACCCGTCGCTGCCTCCATTCGCCTTGCGCCCGAAAGCGAAACGCCGCTCAGCGTAGGCGACTGGGTGCTGCGCATGCTCCTCGATTCGATTACTCCCTGGTTCTGCATTTTTCTCGGATTCTTCGTCGCTTTTCTTCGCCCGCGCGACATTCTCGCGTGGCTCCTGCTGCTTCTGCTGCTCAGCTTCAAAGATCTCGCGCCCAGTGACCAGCTTCGCCTGACGACGCTCGCCTGGAGCGGATGGATGCGCCCGGCCGCGATCTTCCTGTTCTCGATGCTCAGCAGCTCGTGGCCCATCGCGATGCTCCTGTTCGGCCAGTATTTCCCGGATCGCAACGCGAATGGGCGCTGGGATCGCGTGCTGCGCTGGACGCTCGCGGCGCCGCTCGCCCTGCTCGCGCTCACCGGCGCGGTCGCAAAACTCGCGACCATGGACGACGCCACGGCCATGAGCGCGGTGACGGCGGTCTTCACGCGCCTGCAGACTCCCATTGTGATTGTGGCCGTCGCCGCCACCAGCACATTTTTCTTCAACCTCTCGCGAAAAATGGCGTTTGCCCGGACCCGCGATGACAAGCGCCGTTTGAAGCTGCTGTACCTCGGCACGACTATCAGTCTGACGCCGCTGTTCCTGATCGTCATCTTCACTTTGATCCTCAGAACTCAAATTGTGACGAGTGAATGGGTCCTGGTGCCCGCGCTGGTGCTGCTGTTTGTTTTCCCATTGACGCTCGCCTACGTGATCGTGGTGGAAAAGGCGATGGAGCTGCGCGTCGCCATCCGCCAGGGGCTGCAGTACGCGCTCGCCAAACGCGGGCTGCGCGTTCTGATGGCCATCGCGATCGTCATCCTGATCGGAATCGCCTTGCGCATCGTCACCGATCCCGCCGTCCGGCGCCCGCAGCAGATCATCGCGCTGTCGGTGATGGTGGTGATCGTTCTGCGACTGCGCAACTTCGCCGAGTATTCGCGCGCCTGGATCGACCGCCGGTTTTTTCGCGAAGCCGTCAACGCCGAACGCGTCCTGAACGAGCTCGGCGAGAGCGTACGCAGCATTGTCGCGGTCGAGCCCCTTCTCGCCACCGTCACCAAAACCATTTCGACCACCATGCACGTCCCGCGCGTCGCCGCGCTTCTCGGCGAAAACGGCGGCTACGCGCCCGCGCAGTCGGTCGGCTTCGCGTCCGCGCCCCAGGTGAAATTCGCGGCGGCCAGTCCGGTCGCCGAACGCCTGGCCAGATCGCGCGAGCCCGAGCGCGTCTCGCTCGCGCGCCCCGATTCCTGGGTCACACAGGAATCCGCGGATCGCAAACAGCTCGAGCAGCTTCAGACCGAGCTTCTGCTTCCGCTCGCCGTCAAAGATCGCTTGCTCGGTTTCCTCAGTCTCGGTCCCAAGCTTTCTGAAGAGCCGTATTCGCCCGCCGACGTGCAGTTGCTCGCATCGGTGGCCGCGCAAACCGGGCTTGCGCTCGAAAACACCCGGCTCACCGAAGCCGTCGCGAGCGAAGTCGCCCAGCGCGAACGCCTGAATCGCGAGCTCGAAATCGCGCGCGAAGTCCAGCAGCGCCTGTTTCCGCAGGGCGGGCCCGAAATTCCGGGCTTCGACTACGCCGGCAAATGCCGTCCCGCGTCCAGCGTGGGCGGCGATTACTACGATTTCGTCGCCATGTGCGATGGCCGCTTGGGAATCGCCATCGGCGATATTTCGGGCAAGGGAGTTCCCGCCGCGCTGCTGATGGCCAGCCTGCAAGCCTCCCTGCGCGGGCTCGCCATCGCCAATCCGCCCGCCCTTTCGACGCTCATGGAAAATTTGAACCGCCTGATCTACGACGCCTCGCCATCGAACAAGTACGCGACGTTCTTCTATGGCGTCTACGATCCCCAATCGCGCGAGTTCAGCTACGTCAACGGCGGCCACAATCCGCCCATGATTTTTCGCGGCCCTGACGTGCTGCGCCTCGAAGACGGCGGTCCCGTGGTCGGCCTGTTCGGCCCCGCGCGTTACACCCAGGCGAGCGTTCGGCTCCAATCCGGCGACACGCTGGTGCTGTTCACCGACGGCGTGACCGAAGCCATGAACGATCAAGACGAGGAGTTCGACGAGCCGCGCCTGATTCAAGCCGTCCGCGCATCCAACGGCCTGCGCGCGGCCGAGCTGATCGACCGCATCATCCAGGCCTGCGACGATTTCGCCGCCGGCGCTCCGCAGCACGACGACATGACCTTAGTGATCGCGCGGGTCCTGTGATGCGTTCGGCGCTTGGAGCGCACGCCGGGCGTCGATGGTGCAGCCCGGCGGGAACTGAAGGTGGATAATAATCTCAAGGAGAGCCGAGGCGAACCTCCATCAGACGCCATGAACCCGTCGCAAATCGAAGTGCTGCTGCGCGACTTTGACGGCTCCCGCACCGTGTTCAGGACCAGCCTGCCTCTGCGTGACGTGATCGGCGCCGCGGAGAGCGACATGGTGGTGACGATCAACAAAACCTACGTCCGCACCAACGAAACCGACGAGAGCGGCCGGCCCATTTACCAGGAGCGCAACTGATTCCTTCGCCCTCGGCCGGGCGGCAGATTAGAACGCCTGTTCCAGGTCCGCGAGGATGTCTTCCGGAGCTTCGATGCCGATCGACATGCGCACCAGGTTGTCGCCGATGCCCAGCTTGTGGCGCTGCTTGGGCGAAAGATCGCGGTGCGAGGCCATCGCGGGATACAGCATCATAGTGTGGACGTCGCCGAGCGAGGTCGCGCGCACGATCATCTTCAATCGCTCCATGAAGCGGAACACCTCGGGCTTTCCGGCGTCCTTCAGCTCGAAGGCGACCATCGCGCCGTACAGATTTTTCGGAAACAAACGAACGATGGTCGCGTGATCGGGATGCGATGGGTCGCCGGTGAAGTGCACGCGCTCCACCCGCGGATGCGTGGCGAGCCACGAGGCGACTTTGCACGCGTTGGCGCACTGCCGCTCCATGCGCAATCCCATGGTCTTGATGCCGCGCATGGCCAGATAGCTTTCAAACGGCCCGAGATTCGGACCCATGGTCCGCGCGATGGTTTTGATCGGATCGAAATGCTCGCGATCCGCAATCACCACGCCGCCGAGCACGTCTCCATGCCCCGCCATATATTTGGTCGCGCTGTGGACCACGATGCTCGCGCCGAGATCGAGCGGCCGCACCAGCAAAGGCGTGGCGAAAGTGTTATCGACGATCAGGGGCGCACCGGCCCGCTTCGAAATCGTCGCGATCCTGTCCATCTCGCCCACGCGCAGCAACGGATTCGAAACCGTTTCCATCACCATCGCGCCGGGCTTGTGCCGCGCGACGGCTTCCTCGATCGCAGCCAGATCGCACACATCCACGAATTCGACATCCACGCCGAGCGGCGTGAAGATGTTCATCAGCATTCCGGTGGTCGCGCCGTACAGCGCGTTGGCGGCGACCAAGCGGCGCGGGCGGTCGATCAGCGCGGAGAGCAGTGCCAGATGCAGCGCGCTCATCCCCGACGAACACGCCACCGCGCCGGCTCCGTTTTCAAGATCGCGCACCAGCTCTTCGAGCGCGCTGGTGGTGGGATTGTCGTAGCGCTGGTAGCTGGGCCCGGCCTCTTCGCGCCCGAAAATGCGGTCGAGCTGATCCATCGAATCGTAGAAGTAGCTGGCCGCGGTGTAGATCGGCGTTGAAACGGGGGTGTAATTGCCGGCTTTCTTGCGATCTCCGGAATGCACCAGCTTGCTTTCGATTTTCATGAGCGTTTCCACCTCACTCCGTCTTTGGTGTCTTCGAGAACGATTCCATGTCCGGCGAGATTCGCGCGAATCTCGTCGGCGCGCGCGAAATTGCGCGCTTTCTTCGCGGCCGTGCGTTCCCCGATCAGCGCGTCCACTTCAGAATCGGAGAGCGAGCCGGCGCTGGCGGTCGAGCGCAGCACGTCGAACACGGCGTCGAAACGGTCCAGGAATTCGAGCGCGCCAGGCACGTTGCCCGCGCGAAATTCGCCCGAATCCATGGCCGTGTTGGTATCGCGAATATATTCGAAAGCGGCCGCCAGCGCTTCCGCCGTGTTCAGATCTTCGTCGAGCGCTTCGTCAAACGCCCCGATCGCGGCAGCCGTACGCTGCTCGATTTTTTCGTTGGCGCCTTCCGCGAATTTCGCCGTTTCCAGGCGCAATTTGTAATTGCGCAGCCGGTCGATCGCGGTTGCCGCTGCCTTCAATCCGTCGAAGGTGAAGTTGAGTTTCTTGCGATACGGCACCGACGCGAGCAGGTAGCGCACCGCTTCCGGCGCATACCCTTTTTCGAGCAGATCGCGCAGCGTGAAGAAATTGCCCAGCGATTTCGCCATCTTCTGGCCTTCGACGATCAGGTGCTCGGAATGCAGCCAGTAGCGCGCGAACGGCTTTCCCGTGATCGCTTCCGATTGCGCGATCTCATTTTCGTGATGCGGAAAAATCAGATCGACGCCGCCCGCGTGGATATCGAGCGTCTCGCCCAGATACTTCATCGCCATCACGGAGCATTCGATGTGCCATCCGGGCCGCCCCGCGCCCAGCGGAGTTTCCCAGCCCGGCTCGCCGTCTTTCTGCGCTTTCCACAGCACGAAATCGCGCGCATCGGCTTTGTCGTATTCGTCCACGTCCACCCGCGCGCCGGCGCGGATGCCCGAAAAATCGTTGTGCGAAAGTTTTCCATACCCCGGGAAATTCGCGATCCGATAGTACACCGAGCCGTCGCTGCGATAGGTGTATCCGCGCTCGTCGAGCTTTTCGATGGCGGCGACCATCTCGTGGATGTGATCCGTCGCCTTGACCATCCGCTCCGGCCGCTCCAGGCGCAGCGTAGCCATGTCTTCGAGAAACGCCTCGGTATAGATCGCCGTGTAATCGTAAATGGACTTGTGCGCCGCCGCCGAAAGCTTGATAATCCGGTCCTCGACGTCGGTGATGTTCATCACGTGATCGAGGCGGTAGCCGCGCGCGCGCAGCCAGCGCCGCAGAATGTCTTCAAACGTGAAGGTTCGGAGATTGCCGATATGCGCGAAGTTATAAACCGTCGGCCCGCAGGTGTACATCCGCACGACGTTCTCATGCAGCGGAGCGAAAACCTCCACCTGTTGCGTCAGGGTGTTGTAGAACCGCAGGGCCATATATGGGGATTTCTTTATCCTAGCAGGGCGATCCTAGAGCACCCGCAGCGCGCCCGTTTCGGCGACGCCGTCCGCGCTCAGACCGCCGATGCGCACGTCGATGATCCGGTTTGCGTCCCGCGGCGCGGCGAGTTTCACCTTCAGGTAATTCTCCGTCAGCGCGTCCTGATCGAGCGTCACCGCGGACAGCGTTCTGCCGATCATCGCCCGGCGGAATTCGAGATTCTTGCGCGCGGCGAGGGCGCGCAGTTCGTGCGTGCGCTCTTTGCGAATCTGCGCGGGCACCTGTTCGCGCGATTCCGCCGCGGGCGTGCCGGGACGCTCCGAATAGGTGAACACGTGCAGATACGTGAACGGAAGGTTTTGGATAAACGCGTAGGATTCGTCGAATTCGCGATCATTTTCGCCCGGAAAACCGGTCATCACGTCTGCGCCGACGGCGCAATCGGGCATGAGCGCGCGCGCTTTTTGGATTCGATCGGCGTAGTGGCGCGGCCGATATTTGCGATGCATCCGGCGCAGCACCGCATCGGAGCCCGATTGCAAGGGCGCGTGGACGTGTTTGGCGATGCGCGGCGATTCCGCCATCAGCGCCAGCAGGTCGTCTGAAAAATCCATCGGCTCGACCGAGCTGAGCCGCAGGCGTTCGACCGCCGTCTCGTCAAGCAGCCGGCGAATGAGATCCGCCAGCCGCACGCGGCCCGGAAAATCGCGTCCCCAGCGCCCCAGATTGATTCCGCTGAGCACAATTTCGCGATATTTTCCCGCGAGCGCGCGGACCTGCGCGACCACCTGGTCGGGATGCGCGCTGCGGCTGCGCCCGCGCACGAACGGAATAATGCAAAACGAGCAGCGGTGGTTGCAGCCGTCCTGAATCTTGAGATTGGGGCGCGTGCGCTCGCCCGGAGCGTCTTCAACAGGTCCGGACAGGAAATCGCGCTGGGCGAGGATGTCGCCCACGATTTCACCGTGATAGGGCGCCGAAACAAGATCGGGAATATGCGTTTTATGCGAATTTCCCACCACCAGCGCCACGCCTTCGAGCGCGGCGAGCTCGCCGGGTGCGCGCTGCGCGTAACATCCGGTCACCACGATGCGCGCGCCGGGATTCTGGCGATGCATGCGGCGGACGGTCTGGCGCACCTCGTCATCCGCGGTCTGCGTGACCGTACACGTATTCAGGATGATGAGCCCGGCATCGCGCGAATCCTCGACGCTCGAGAGACCCTTGGCGGCGAGGCCGGCTTCCAGCGCCGCGCCGTCGGCCTGCGAGGCGCGGCAGCCGAAGTTCTTGATGAAGAAGCGGTCCAATTTTCAGGATACTATTGGTTGCCTGGATTTACCCCGGCCTTACGGCCAGGGCCTTCCCGCGCGGCCGCGCGCTCATGGTTGCGGCTCGGCAGTTACCTCATCAAAAACGGCCAGTGCCGAATCCAGTGCATGTGGTAATGACGGATCTCAAAATAGGCGAACGCCGCGAGCGCGATCAGCACGACTCCGGTCCACAGCAGGATGGTTCTCCAGGGGAAGTGGCGGCCTTCGCGATGCAGCACCAGCAGGTAGCTGGCGAACACGCCCACGAAGTACAGGCCCACCATCGGCACCGCGAACAGCATCATGTTGAAAACGTCGGGAGTGGGCGTCACGATCGCGGCGAGAATGGTGATGCCCAGGATCGCGTAGCGCGAATGTTTCAGCAGCCAGCGCGGCGAGGCGATGCGCAGCAGCGTGAGAAAGAAAATGACCACCGGCAGCTCGAACACCAGCGCGATGCCGAGCATCACGTTGACGAACAGATCGAAATAGTATTCGATCGAAATCATCGACGTAACGCCCACGGATTTGCCGAGTCCCAACAGAAAAACCAGCGCGTAACGGAACGCGACGTAGTAGGCGAACAGGCCGCCTGAAATGAACAGCCCCGCGGTGGTCAGCACGAAAGGCACGGCCCAGCGCCGTTCCCGCCGGTACAATCCCGGCGAGATGAATGCCCAGACCTGGTAAATGATCCAGGGCGAGGCGACGAAGATCGACACGACCACCGGGACCCAGATATAAATGATGGAGAACTGCTCCAGGGGATGGACGGCGACCAGCTCGCCCTGCCCGATTTTCTTGAGCGCGTCGGCCGCGGGGGCCTCCACCACCAGCCAGATCCGGTCGGCGAAGCTGATGCACAGCAGGAACGCCACGCCGAATCCGATCAGCATCCTGATCAACCGCGAGCGCAGCTCTTCGAGATGCTCGAGGAACGACATGCGCAGCATGCCTTCCTCTTCGTCCCCCTCTTCGGGCGGAGGGGGCGGAGGAATATTGCGCCGTCCACCGCCGGATGCGGGCACCACGGCCTTGGTCTCCGGCGCGACCACTTCCACCGAGCCGGGTGTTACAGAATCGTGTTGCACAGGAGGAGACTGCTCTCCATCCTTCGGTTCGTCCATGCTAGCAATTCGGCGCTATCAACTATGCTGGGGCGTCGCTTCGGTTCGAGCAACGGTGCCTTCGACCGGCGGCAACGGATGCTCGGCCGCGGCGGCTTCAGGAGCCCCATGCGATTCAGCGCCCGGAGGTTCGGTCGCGCTTACAGTGGATGAGTTGGAGGGCGCCGGCTCATACGGATCGCCGTAATAGGCGGAATCGTCGTAGGTGTAGTCGTAGCTTGTCGGAATCGCCGGCGGGCTCGCGATGGTGTTCGCGGGCTCCTTGGACGCTTCCGCTTCCCGCTCCAGGTTGCGCATTTCGCGCTCGAACGAAGCTTTCAAATCGCTCGAAGCGCGGCGGAACTCGGTGAGTGCTTTGCCGATGGTCCGCCCCAGTTCCGGCAGCTTTTTCGGCCCAAACAGAACCAGGGCGAGGATGAAGATGAAGAACATCTCTTGGAAACCTATCGTCCCCATACCCTGCTCCTTCTAAAAAATTGACGCCCGGAGAGGCGTCTACCGTCATCATAGCAGTTGTCACTCGCGCTGCGGGCCCGCGACCGGTTCGAACGTGATCCGGTCGTAAATCTCAGAAAGCGGAATGACCGCCTCGACGCTCTCGAAGCTCGACGTCGAGTCGAGCCCGATCGACTCCTCGAGCAGCCATTCGTCTTTGGCGCGGCGGCGGTACACCTCGGAGGAACGGGGTTCATCGGGTCTCGCCTCGGTGAGTTTTTCATGTATCCCATTGATTACACGGCAGAAGACTGTCGCGTGCGAGGCCGGTGGGTTCGTTTTGTAATTTTGATACAGGCGGCGGCGCTGAAGCGCAGCGCGGATTGAGATCCGCCGTCCAAAGGCGGTGGGTTCGTTTCGTAATTTTGGTGTGCGTCTGTTTTTCATGGTGCCGGCAACACCGGGCATCGTTGGCGTTTTCAGGTTAGGGCCAGCGCCTCGCGGGCGGGAGGTGGAATTCATTCAAGAAGCTGATTTCGAATGTGTTTGGGTTCGACGCGTCGATGTCAAGAACCAGGCGCCAGGAACCAGGAATCGGTCTTACTTAGCTGGCCGCAGGCGCAGGCGCAGGAAGATGTTCCCGCCCAGCGGATGGCTGCCGTAATAGGCCTTGATCGCGCCGGGGAGGGTATAAGAGGAAAAATTCGCTCCGATGCCGGTTTCGAGGTAGCGGAAAAGGTCGATATCGCGCGTGTAGCCGGCGGTGTACTCGCCGATGCGGAACGTGCTGCCATACAGAGCCGATTGGCCGCCGAAAAGCTCGTCTTTGTCGGCTAACTCGAACCGGCCGCTCAGGATATTCCGGCGCGTGACCGGGACGGCGGTTTCGGCCAGGTACGAATTGAGATTACGATAGGTTGCCGTGCTGTGGGTGCGCCCCCACACAAGCGTGGAATCCCAGTTTCGGCCCGCCATCGGACGCGAATAGGCGATGGAAGACGTGATGCGAACCTGGTCGCCCGGTTGGAGCGCTTCGGGATGCGCCAGACGGCCGCCGGAAATCTGCGCGGCCCAGTGCCGGTTGGGAAAATACCACAGCCGCGCGGACCAGGAATTGATCGGGCCGGTCTGAATAATCCAGCGGTTTTCGCCAGGCTCGCTGCCGTAGAATCCGCTCGCTTCGAGCTTGAACTGGCGGTAGCGAATTCCCGCGGTGACCACTTCATCGGCGATGTGCGTGGAATCCTGCAAGTGATGCGAAATCGGCGCTTCAGGAAATTCGTCGGCCGATGCGCGATGCGGGTATGCGACCGGGCCGAGCGCGGGATCGCCGACCGGCGCGAAATAGAGATCGATCATCGTATGTTCGGTGAGCGGACGAACATAGTGGAAGCCGAGCTCCATGATCAGATTGTGCGGATGCTGGCGATCGACCAGCGGAACGCCGTACGCGGTTTCGCCGGTTTGAAACAGAAGCGGGTAGCTGCGATTGGTGACCGTGGCGGGTTCCAGGCTGAGCATGAGGACAGCTTCAAATGCGCCGGAGCCCAAGCGATGCTCGGCTGACGCCATGGCCCAGTTGGTGGAATAGAGCTTGTCGCCGCCGCGCGGGCCGGATTGCTGGATGTCGGAGAGAAATCCGAGACCCATGAACGTGGTGTTCCAGTTCCCGAGATGCGTCTGGATCATGGGCATGAGCCAGGCTTCGGGGTTTTGGGACGTTCCCGAGGCGAGATTCATCAGGTACATGCTCGCGGCGTTCATCTCGACCATGTTCATGCCGGACATGTTCATATCGGGCATGGGCGGCTGCTGATCCTGCGCGATGGCGCAAGCCGCGGCGAGCGCGAGTAGGGCGATTGCCGGTTTCAAGATGCTCCTTTCTCAAGCGGGCTGGTGGTGGGCCGCGGGTGGAAAACACGGCCGCGCCGTCGCGATCTCAATGCGGCGCTGAAGCGCCGCGCGGATTAAAATCCGCCGTCCGGGTGGGGGATCAGATTCGCAGGACGATGGAGGATAAGGCTTCGACGGCAGACGGAAGCGCGGCGGGAGCGAATGCGAAATGCGGCGCGACTGCCAGCGCCGGAGCGACTGGGGTGAAATTCGGGATTGCGACGAGGGCAACACTGAAGTGCGCCGTTTGGGGCGCGGTTGCCGGGGAAATCACCAGATGAAAGGAGCAGGAATCGGGAGAGGCCGGCTGCGAACCTGTGTGTTGATGGCAGGGCGGAGCGGATTGGGCGCCGTTCGATTCGACCGCGCAGGCCGAAACGCATTGCACCTGCGCGAACGC
>JASHWA010000616.1 GCA_030044325.1 Bryobacteraceae bacterium | reverse complement strand
CCCACGGGCGAAGGCTTCTGCAACATCGGAGGCCGCAGCGCCATGGATATCGCCGAAAAGGTCTGCCGCAACGCCGCGGCCACCATCGCGGTCGGCGCCTGCGCCTTCGACGGTGGCCTGGTCCGCTCGGCGCCCAATCCCACCGGAGCGCTCGGGGTCCACGAAGCCCTGCCGGGCCTCAAGGTCATGAACATGGCCGGCTGCCCGCACAACCCCGCCAACACGGCGGCGGCGCTGGTGCACTTCCTCACCTTCAACGATCTGCCCGCGCTCGATCAGTACAACCGGCCGCTGTTCGCCTACGGCCGCGTGATTCATGATCAGTGCGAACGCCGCGCGCATTACGATGCCGGCCGCTTCGTCACCGAATGGGGCGACGAAGGCCATCGCAAGGGATGGTGCCTGTACAAGATGGGCTGCAAGGGTCCCGCGGCGACCTTCAACTGTCCGGTGGCCATGTGGAACGACCACACCAGCTGGCCGATCCGCGCGGGCCACGGCTGCATCGCCTGCGCTTCGCCGCGCTTCTGGGATCACATGTCGCCGTTCTATCAGCGGCTGCCTGACGTTCCCGGATTTGGCGTGGAGGTCACCGCTGGAGAAATCGGCCTGGGCTTGACCGGAGCCGTCATTGCCGGCGTCACCGCCCATGGACTCATCAAGATGATCAAACCGGCGCCCAAACCCGAAGAACCCGTGGCGGCCGAGAACGGAAAGGAGAACTGACATGGCGCGCCTGGTGGTTGATCCCGTCAGCCGAATCGAAGGTCATCTGCGCATCGAAGCGCAGCTCGACGGAGGAAAAGTCTCGGATGCCTGGAGCGCGGGAACCATGTTCCGCGGCATCGAGATCATTTTGAAGGACCGCGATCCGCGCGAAGCCTGGATCTGGACGCAGCGCATCTGCGGCGTCTGCACCATGGTGCACGCGCTCGCAAGCGTGCGCGCCGTCGAGGACGCCCTGGGCGTCGATATTCCCGACAGCGCGCGCATCGTGCGCAACCTGATCGCCGGTTCGCAGATGGTGCAGGATCACGTGGTCCACTTCTACCACCTGCACGCGCTCGACTGGGTGGATGTCGCGGCGGCGCTCAAGGCCGATCCGGCAAAAACCTCCTCTATCGCGCAATCGATTTCGGATTACCCCAAATCGAGCACCACATACTTTAAAGGCGTGCAGGCCCGCGTCAAAGGCGTGGTCGATAGCGGCCAGTTGAGCCTGTTCGCCAGCGGCTACTGGGGCCATCCGGCCTACAAGCTGCCGCCGGAGGTGAATCTGCTCGCCGTGGCGCATTATCTCGAAGCGCTCGCATGGCAGAAGGATTTCATCCGCATGCATGCCGTGCTGGGCGGAAAGAATCCGCATCCGCAGACCTTCCTGGTGGGCGGCATGTCGACGGCGATGGACCCGGCCGAACCGTTCGCGGTGATCAATCCGGAAACCATCACCTTCATCCGCAAGCTGGCGCAGGAAGCGCGCAAGTTCGTCGAGCAGGTGTACATCCCCGACGTGCTGGCCGTCGCGCCGATTTATAAGGAATGGTTCGGGTACGGCGAAGGCCTCGGCAACTTCCTGAGCTACGGCGATTATTCGTCCGGAAATCAGAAGGACCCGAGCACGTTCCTGTTCCCGCGCGGCGTCGTGCTGAACCGCGACATCAGCAAGGTCCTGCCGGTGGACGCATCCAAGATCACCGAGTTCGTGAACCATTCCTGGTACGAATATTCGGGCGCCCACGGCGACGGGAAACATCCGTTCCAGGGCGAGACGATTCCCAACTATACCGGCCCCAAGCCGCCGTTCGAGTATCTCGAGGTCGACAAGAAATACTCGTGGCTGAAGGCTCCGCGCTACGACAACAAGCCCATGGAAGTGGGACCGCTCGCTCGCATGGTGGTCGGCTATGCCGCGGGCCAGCCGGATATCAAGAAGGCGGTGGACGGCGTGCTCAAGGCGCTCAACGCTCCGCCGACCGTGCTGTTCTCGACGCTCGGCCGTATCGCGGCGCGCGCGCTCGAATGCCAGATCATGGCGAGCAAGCTCGAAGGCTGGGTGGACGAGCTCGCCTCGAACATGGCTCACGGGAAGGTTTCGGTGTTCAACCCGGTTCGCTGGGATCCCGACACCTGGCCGAGCGGAACCACCGGCTACGGCTGGCACGAGGCTCCGCGCGGCGCGCTGGGACACTGGGTCGAGATCGAGGGCAAAGCGATCAAGAACTACCAGGCCGTGGTTCCCACCACCTGGAACGGCGGACCGCGTGACGCCCAGGGCCAGCGCGGAGCGTATGAAGCCGCGCTGCTCAAGACCCCCGTGGCCGATCCCAACCGGCCGCTCGAAATCCTGCGCACGGTGCACTCGTTTGACCCCTGCATCGCCTGCGCGGTGCACGTGGTCGACGCCAAGGGCCGCGAATACACCAGGATTCCCCGGGTGGACTAAAGGAGACGAACCATGTTACTCGCTCCAGAGAAAATCTCTCCAGGACCGGACGTTCATCACCCTCGCGTCGACGAGGGGAAGATGGTCGGGCTGTATGTCTGGCAGTATCCGCTCCGGCTGGTCCACTGGGGACTGGTGATCTGCATCGGCGTGCTGAGCTTCACCGGCTACTACATTCACGACCCGTTCATTGTCGGGCAGATCAAGTACCCGTTCCTGATGGGCGACTTCCGCTTCGTGCACTACCTGTTCGGCATGATCTTCATGGCGCTGCTGCTCACGCGAATTTACCTGTTTTTCGAAGGGAACCGCTGGGAGCGCTGGCCGCGCTACGTTCCGTTGCACGCCAGGCAGTGGAAGGAAATGGTGAAGGTGGCGAAGTTCTACCTGTTCATCACTCCCAAGGCCGTTTCCAAGATCGGCCACAACGCGCTGGCCGCGTTTTCTTACGTGATTCTGTACGCGCTGGCGGCCCTCGCAGTGATCACCGGGCTGGTGATGTTCAACTGGATCGACCACAACGCGGTGATCAATCCGCTCGTCGGCTGGATCCCGTCGTTCATCAATATCCAGAACATCCGGCTGATTCACTTCTTCCTGATGTTCGTATTCATCGCGTTCGGCATTCTGCACGTACACCTCTGCCTGATCGTCTCCAGCGCCGAAAAACGCGGTCTGCTCGATTCGATCTTCACCGGCTACAAAATCATCCCGATGGATGAACTCGAAGACGACGACCGCGCCGCGATCGAGGCGGCTCAGGGGCATCGAGTACACAAGTGAGCACGCCCGATCCCGTCAGAGCTTTGGTGCTCGGGCTGGGGAATCTGGTCCACTCCGACGACGGC
>JASHWA010000615.1 GCA_030044325.1 Bryobacteraceae bacterium | reverse complement strand
CCGTCAGAGCCTGTGTGCAAACTGAGCCGTCGCCCGCGGCATCACTGCCGCGGCTCGGGTCGGCCTGCGAGCCGCGCCAGTAATGGCGCGGGTTTAGCCGGTTGTTTACACACACTCCGTCCGGCTGCGGTTTACAAGATGAGGCGGGTTGATCGTATGCCAGGGTTTTGCTAATTTGAACGCGTGTCTAATCCAGTTCTGCTGTTGACCGGTTCCTGCGGGCTGATCGGCTCGGAAGTCGCGGTGTTTTTCGCGCAACGCGGGTACCGCGTCAGCGGAATCGACGACAATCATCGCGCGATTTTCTTCGGGCCCGACGGCGATACCAGCTGGGTGCTCGAACGGCTGCGCCGCGAGTCCCCCGGCTATTCGCATTACGCCCTCGATATCCGCGACCGGGAGGGCATTCTCAAGCTGGTCGAAGAGCTGCGGCCGTCGCTGCTCATCCACACCGCGGCGCAGCCTTCACACGATCGCGCGGCGGCGATTCCGTTTCTCGATTTCGAAGTCAATGCGGTCGGCACGCTCAATCTGCTCGAAGCCGCGCGCCGGTTTTGCCCCGAATCGCCGTTCATCCACATGTCCACCAACAAAGTCTACGGCGACCGGCCCAACCAGATCCGGCTGAAAGAGCTCGAAACGCGCTGGGATTACGACGACCCGGCGTTCGAGCACGGCATCGCCGAGGATTTTTCGATCGATCAATCCAAGCACTCGCTGTTCGGCGCATCGAAGCTCGCCGGCGACGTGATGGTGCAGGAATACGGGCGCTATTTCAACATGCCCACCTGCTGCCTGCGCGGCGGATGCCTCACCGGGCCGAACCACGCGGGCGTCGAGTTGCACGGCTTCCTCAGTTACCTGATCAGGTGCAACGTCCAGGGAATCGAATACAAAGTCTTCGGCTACAAAGGCAAGCAGGTGCGCGACAATATTCATTCCGAGGACGTGGCCCGTTTCATGTTCGAATTCGCCCGGGCGCCGCGCGTCGCCGAAGTCTACAATCTCGGCGGCGGGAAGGAAAATTCGTGCTCCATTCTAGAAGCCTTCAAAGTAGCCGAGAAGATCACCGGCAATCCCATGAAATGGCGCTATGTGGATGAAAACCGCATCGGCGATCACATCTGCTACTACAGCGATCTCGGCAAAATGCGGGCGCATTATCCGGCGTGGGGCATCACGCGCGATCTGCGCACGACATTTGAGGAGATCGCGGCGGGCCATCGCGAACGCATCGCCGGGAAAGCCGTCTGAATGCGCGTTCTGATCACCGGCATCTGCGGTTTTGCGGGCAGTTCGATCGCGGAAGCGCTGCTTGCGCGGCGCGAGGGTTTGTCCATCTCCGGAATCGACAACCTGATGCGGCCGGGTTCGGAGACCAATCGCGCGCGCTTGAGGAAAATGGGCGTCGAGTTCATCCACGGCGACATTCGCAATGCGAGCGATGTTGAAAATCTTCCCGCCGCCGACTGGGTGATCGACGCCGCCGCGAATCCCAGCGTGCTCGCCGGCGTCAAAGCCGGATTCAGCAGCCGCCAGCTTTTCGAGCACAATCTGGCGGGCGTGGCGAACGTTCTCGAGTTTTCGAAACGCCACTCGGCGGGATTTATTTTGTTGAGCAGCAGCCGCGTCTACTCGATCGCGGCGCTTGCCTCGCTGCCGCTTCAAACGCGCGCCAACGCGTTTGCGCTCGATTGTTCCGCCGCGCTCCCCGCGGGCCTTTCGGCTGAAGGACTCGACCGCGATTTTTCCACCCGCGCGCCGGTTTCGCTGTACGGAAGCATGAAGCTCGCCGCGGAGGTCCTCGCGCTCGAATATGGCGAAGCCTTCGACTTTCCGGTGTGGATCGACCGGTGCGGCGTGCTGGCCGGTGCGGGACAGTTCGGAACGCCGGATCAGGGGATTTTTTCGTATTGGATTCACACCCACCGCGCGCGGCGTCCGCTGCGCTTTATCGGCTTCGACGGGACCGGCAAGCAGGTTCGCGACGCCATGCATCCCCACGATCTCGCCGTGCTCATCGACACGCAATTTCGCGTGGAGAGGCGCGGCGGGGAACGGATTTACACGGCGGGCGGCGGCTCGCGCAACGCCTGTTCGCTGGCGATGCTGAACGCCTGGTGCGATGAGCGTTTCGGCCGCCACGCGCCGGCTTCCGACCCGCGTCCGCGCCTTTACGACGTTCCTTGGCTGATCATGGACAGCCGCGACGCCGCGCGCGAGTTCGCCTGGAGCGTCGAGACTCCGCTCGAAAAAATCTTCGACGAAATCGCCGCGCACGCCGTTGCCCATCCCCACTGGCTGGAGACAAGCGGCGTATGAAATCGCCGCCCCCGGGCGAACAATCCCCGATCCGGCTGCTCTCCGTCGTGATTCCCGCGCATAACGAAGAGGGCTGCATCGCGGCCACCGTCGAGCATCTCTACGTCGAGCTGCGGCTGAACGGAATCGAGCACGAAATCGTCGTGGTGGACGACGGCAGCACCGATCACACCTGGACGGTGCTCGAAAAAGCCCACGCGCGCGTCCCCACGCTGCGGCCCGTACAAAACACCGGCGAGCACGGTTTCGGGCGCGCCGTGACGCTGGGCTTCGATCATGTCGAAGGCGATGCGGTGGTGCTGATGATGGCCGACGAATCCGACGATTGCCGCGACGTGGTGCGCTACTGGCAGACCCTTAACCAGGGATGGGACGCGGTGTTCGGATCGCGCTTCGTGCGCGGCGGCGGCGTCATCGATTATCCGCGCCACAAGCTGCTGTTGAATCGCCTGGCGAATCTTTTTCTGCGCGTGCTGTTCCGCGTGCCGCTGAACGATTTCACCAATGCCTTCAAAGCCTACCGGCGCAGCGTCATGGAAGGCTGCCGGCCGTTCCTTTCGCCGCACTTCAATCTCACCATCGAGCTTCCGCTCAAGACCATCGTGCGCGGCTATTCCTGGACCTCGATTCCGATCACCTGGCGCAATCGCCGCAGCGGGATTTCCAAGCTGAAAATTCAGGAGATGGGCAGCCGCTACCTGTTTATCGCACTGTACTGCTGGCTGGAGCGAAGCTTCAGCCGGGGCGATTATTTCAAGCGCTGAAGCCGGCTCAAGAAACCTCGCGCGCTTCCGATAAGAACCGCGTGCAATCGCCAGGCGAGCGGCGCAGCGAGCCGCGTCTCAAAACCAACGCTCCGGTAATCGTGCGCCTGCTCGGCGCCGGGGATTCCACGCCGATGGGAGGGTCGATTCTCGAAATCTCGGGCCGCGGACTGCTGGTGAGCGTCGCCTCGCCGGCCGCCTGCGGGACGCCGGTGAGGATCGAAGGCGAGGATACGCTGCTGCTCGGCGAAATCTGCCGGGTAGAACACAGCGGCGAGCAGTGGAAGCTGGCGGTGCGGGTGCGGCACCGGCTCAAAGGCCTGGCGGAGCTGGCTCGGCTGAATCGCGCGCTGCTGGGGAGTGAAACCACGCGGCCCGAGCCGGCGCCGGCCCCGTTCAGAGTGGATCGATGACCGACGCGCTCCATCACTGTCGCGCCTCAGCTCGATCGACGATCACGCTTGCGCGCGCGACGCTGCCGCTTTCCTGAGGATCACATCCACGCGATTTTCGCCCGGCTCAAGCACGCGCGCCGCCGCAAGAAATCCGCTGCACCAGAAAAACAGCGCCAGCTCCGGACGCTCCAGGCGAAAGGATCCGTCCGCGCCCGTTTCGGCGTAGTTGA
>JASHWA010000614.1 GCA_030044325.1 Bryobacteraceae bacterium | reverse complement strand
CTCCGCCGCGCGTCGTCAGCGTGAACGCCGTCACGTCGCGAGGACGACCAAGACCACCCGCTCCTGGTTCAAGAATCACCAAACGAACCCACGGTGGACGCTCCCGCGAGATTGTAAGGATCAGAAACCAGAGGCGATCGCGTGTCCATCCATGCGGTGGATTATATGCACGTCAACCGGTGCGGCTCCGGGCCGGGAAATCGCGAAACGAACCCAAGCGGCTTTACGGGCGCGTCCAAAGTATGCTACAAACAGTTCATATCAGGAGGTTTCCATGCGCCTGTGGGCGATGCTTTCGATCTGCGCCGTGGCGGCCGTTGCCGCGCCGGACACGACCAACGTCACCTTTAATAAGGACGTTCTGCCTATCCTTGAAAAACGCTGCCAGGATTGCCATCGCCCGGGCGAAGCGGCGCCATTTTCGATGCTCACTTACAAGGACACGCGGCCCTGGGCGAAATCGATCCGGCAGGCGGTGCTGACCAAGAAGATGCCGCCGTGGTTCGCCGATCCGAATGTGGGTCATTTCGCCAATGACCGGTCGCTCAGCCAGTCCGAAATCGACACGCTTGTCGCGTGGATCGACGGCGGGGTGAAGGAAGGCGATCCCAAGGACGCCCCGGCTCCGCGAACGTTCGTGGAGGGGTGGAATATCGGCAAGCCCGATCTGGTGCTGCAGATGCCGAACGCCTTCCAGGTTCCGGCGCGCGGAACCATCGACTATCAATACGTGATTATCCCCACCGGCCTTACGGAGGACAAGTGGGTGACCAAGATCGAAGTGCGGCCGGAAGCGCGCTCGGCGATGCATCACGTGATCGCCTATGTGCGCGAGCCGGGATCGAAATGGTTCGCCGATCAGAAGCCCGGCGTGATCTTCGTCCCGCCCAGGGGTATCGGAGGCGGAGGGGCGGTCGGAATTGGCGGCTATGTTCCCGGCGCGGCGTTCGCGCCGCCCTCCACGCCGCATCGCGCGACGCTGCTCAAGGCCGGCTCCGACCTGGTTCTGCAACTGCACTACACCACCAACGGAACGCCGACTTCGGACCGCACCAAGATCGGATTGATCTTCACGAATGAGCCGCCGACGGAAAAAGTGGTGACCGCGACGGCGCTCCAGTTCCGTTTCGCGATCCCGCCGGGCGATCCGAACTACAAAATCGAGGCGTCCACGATCATTAGAGACGATTGCGACCTGATCAGCATGATGCCGCACGCGCACCTGCGGGGGAAATCGTTCGAATATCGCATCACGCGTCCGGGCGGCGAAACCGAGACCATCCTCAGCGTGCCGCGCTACGATTTCAACTGGCAGCTCACCTATTTCCCGGCCAAGCCGATTCATCTGCCCAAAGGGACCAAGCTCGAAGTGACGGCGTACTACGACAATTCGCCGAACAATCCCTACAATCCCGATCCCACCAAGGAAATCCACTGGGGCGAGCAGACGTGGGAAGAGATGATGATCGGCTACTACACCGTAGTGGTCACGGATCCGCACAAGGCGCCGCAGACCTCGGGAGCGCCGGAATAAAATCCAGCCGCGAATGAACGCCTATAAACGCCGATTCAATTAGCGTTCCTTTGCGGCTGATCATTTCCGACCCGCGTCAGATACAGCACGAACGGCGTCACTTCGAAGGGCATTTTTTCGCGCGACGATAGCAGCGAGAGGGGGCGCGTTTTCACCAGGCTCAACTGGTTGTTCCACGGGTTCACTTTCACCCGCGAGCCGAGCGGGAGCGCGGCGATCTGTTCGAGTTTCTGATCGTCGAGCGCCGGCGCGGCGGAAGCGAATTCGGCCAGGCGGCCGAGCGCGTCCGCGTTGGCCACCTGGTTGCCGAGATTGGCCTGCAACAGGCGCGGCAGGGCCTGGCTGCGCGCGCCGAGCGCTTTCAGAAACAATCCGGCATTGGACGTTTTCTGATACGGCGACGCCTTTATGATTTCGATGGTCTTTTTTCCCGCCGCGGCCATCTGTTCGGGGGCGCGCTGGAAACGGAAGCGCTGCAAAAGCTCGGCGTCGCTCAGCATGGTTTGATTTCGGAACGCGAACTGCGTGGGGGTAGGATGGCCCAGCGCGATATGCGAAAGCTCGTCAGCCAGGACCAGAGCCAAGCTGGCTTCGTCAGGCAGAACATCAATGAGGCCGCGGCTGATGACGATGGTGTGGCCGATCGAAAACGTCTCGATGGGGGTGGTCATCAGCACGCGGCAGTGCGCGTCGACGTTGAGATTGGCCGAGACGATCAGGTTGTTGACCACGGCGTTCAAAACCTCGTCAACGGGACCGGCGGGCGCGATTAAGCCCCCTTTTTCGAGGCGCTCGATCAGGTTTTCCTCGGCCTGGCGTTCCCAGTCCCGCTGGCTTTCGAGCGGGGAAATGTCTTTGGGCGCGGCGTCGTCTTTTATGCCGCTGTGGCTGTCGACCAGAATGGCGGTGAGCTCCTCGAGCTTGTTGGCGCGCGCGGAAACGTAATCCCAGATGCGCGACTGGGCTTTAAAGCGGCGCGTTCCGTTGTCGATGGTGCCGACCTCCGGCTCTTCCTCGATATAAATCTGCGCAGGCGCCCACTGGTCCGGCGCGATGTTCACGCGCCAGCTATCGAAATGAAAGTAGCGTTCGGGAACCGCGTTTTTGGGCGGCGGGTTGCGGACGTAGGTGCCGTTGAAGCGCACGATCGAGTTGTCACGATCCTCCACCCAGATGCGGCCGACGAATTTCCCCGGCTGCCCGCGGCGGATAGGCGCGACGTCGAACACCAGGCAGCGGACTTCACCCAGGAATTCGCGGCGCACGTAATCGAACGTGTAGGTCTGGCGATTGAAATCGTGCAGATCGATGACGGCCATCTGCGCGAAGCCGCGCGGAAGGAACGTCATGGGCTGATTTTTCGCATGCTTCGGGGTTTTTGGGGGCGCGTCGGTGCGTTCCACCAGGGGCTCGTAGGAAACTTCTTCGGCCAGGCGAAAACGGCCCAGGAAATAGTGATCTTTAGTGGGCCGCGCGTCGGTGGAAGCGTTCTCGGGCGTTTCCTGGATGTAGGTTTCGATCAGCGGCGTGCGGGCTTTGATCGAATCGAGAAACGCGTTTTCCCTTTGGACGATGCGGTCGAGCAGGCGATCGACCGCGCTCGACGCGTCGGCGGCTTGAAGCGGCGCCAGGGCGAACAGAAGTGCGAAAAGTTTCTTCATGGCAATCCTCAATAGGCGAGTTCAAAAACGATGTGCACGATGGCGGTGGAATCGACCGCGCGGCCGTCCGCCTGCGCGGGGCGGAAACGAATGCCGCGCGCGGCGTCGATCGCATTTTCATCCAGTCCGTGGCCTAAGCCGCGCACCACGCGCAAAACGCGCGGTTGGCCGGAGGCTGCAAACACGATTTCGAGCTCCACTTCGCCTTCGATACGGAGCCGCTGGGCTTCGGCGCTGTAGGCCGGCTTCGGCTTAAACAGAATTTCGAGGGGGATGGCCGCGGCGGGGCGCGTTTCGATGCGAGCGGGCGCGGCTTGCGCGACGACGGTGTCGCCGAACGCGCCGCTCGAAATCGATCGCCTGACGGATTCAACGTGCTCCGCGGCGACTGAAGAAAATGCGCCGGATCGAACCATAGAGCGCGGCGCAGCGGCATGTGCGGTTTCCGCGGATTCGAACGCTCCGGTGGATGCAGTTGCGCGCGGGCGCTTCCCCGGGGAAGTTTCGGCGGCGGAAAAGCCGGCGGGTTGCAATGCGATTTTCGGAGGCGCGGGTGCGGGCGCGGCGTGAATTTCGGCCAGGTTGTCGATTTTCATCGGCGGCGCGGCCGCGGCGATGCGCGGAGTTTCGGGCGCCAAAGGCAGAGCGGGGCGTGGCAGCGCGATGGCGGGCGGCGCGTCGAGGACCACTTTCGGTTCGATTCGCTTGGGAGCGGGGACCACAGGCCGAAAAACGCGCGGGCGCGGGACTTTGGCGATGTGCGGCGCCGGTTCGGGCGATGGCGCGAGGAGTGCGACATGCAAGACGCGCTTGGTCATTTCCGCCGGCGCGAAATGGATCGTAACGAGCAGCGCAATCGCGATGGCGTGAACCACCGCGCTGATGGTGAACGATCGCGGCGACGCGGGCTGAGTTTCGAGTTGCAGCACACTTCTCTCCTGGCGACTTTGTGTGAGATCCAGGCGAACGCGCGATCTCACGATCACGCCTCAGTCGGCGGAACATCGCCCACACTATTGCATCGGCCAGGGGGAGAGAATTTATACTGTTTGGGCGGATTCTCCGGGCAAGGAATAATCCTTAAACTGTTCGCGGAGTGCGCGCTTGTTGAATTTGCCTACGCTGGTTTTGGGAACCGCTTCGATGAACACGACGTCGTCGGGCAGCCACCATTTGGCGACGCGGCCTTCGAGGAATGTCAAAATCTCTTCCTTGGTAATCTGATCGCGAAACTGCGGCAGCGGCGCCACGGCGGCTACGGGCCGCTCCTGCCACTTGGGATGTGCGACGGCGATCACCGCGGCTTCCATCACTTTGGGATGCGCCATGATCGCGTTTTCGAGATCAACGCTCGAGATCCATTCGCCGCCGCTTTTCACCAGGTCCTTGGTGCGGTCCATGATCTGGATGTAGCCTTCGCAATCGATGGTGGCGACGTCGCCGGTGCGGAACCATCCTTGCATGAAGGACTCGAGCTGACCGCGCTCTGCGCCGCGCGGATCGTTGTAGTAGCCGCTGGTGACCCACGGGCCGCGGACCTGAAGTTCGCCCATGGTCGATCCATCCCAGGGGAGCTCCTTGCCCGATTCATCGACGATGCGCACCTCGATTCCGGCGATGGGCAGGCCGTGACGCGCGAGCAGATCGTAGCGATCCTTGGCGGTGAGCGCTTCGAGATGTTTTTTGAGCGCGACGACGGTGGCAATGGGCGTGGTTTCGGTCATGCCCCAGGCGAGCATGAAACGGACACCGAATTTCTGCTCGTACCATTCGACGAACTGGCGCGGAAGCGCGCTGCCGGCGCAGACGATGCTGCGGAGGGTCGCAATATCGTGCTTCTCGTGTTCGAGCAGGCTGTAGAGACCCATCCATAGTGTAGGGACGCCGGCGGTGAAGGTGACGCGCTGGGATTCGATCATTTGCGCGATGTCGGCGGGTTGCAGGTGACGGCCGCAGAAAACGATTGTCGATCCGACCATCACGGCGGCGAAGGGAATGCCCCAGCCGTTGGCGTGAAACATGGGGACGAGCTGAAGCACGGTGTCGCGTTCGCTGAGCGCGAAGGAATCGGCCATGGCGATCGCGTAGCTGTGCAGCACCAGAGACCGGTGCGTGTAGAGGACTCCCTTGGGATGGCCGGTGGTGCCGGAGGTGTAGCAGGTGGCGCAGGCGGCTTGCTCGTCGAGATCGGGCCAGGGATACGGATCGGAGGGTGAAGCCGCGAGCATTTGTTCGTACGGGCCGTGGTCATCCATGACGACGATCTCGCGAACGGTGGTCAGCTCGGGGCGGATCTGTTCGAGCAAGGGAAGCAGCGACGCGTCGACGAAAATCACCTGGTCGCCGGCGTGATTGATGATATAGGCGAGCTGGTCGGGCGCCAGACGCAGGTTGAGCGTGTGCAGAACGGCGCCGTAGCAGGGGACGGCGAAGTACAGTTCAAGATGGCGGAAGCTGTTCCAGCACAAGCTGCCGACGCGATCGCCGGGCTCGATTCCCATGCGCTTCATCGCCCAGGCGAGGCGATGGGTGCGGGCGTGGAAATCCGCGTAGGTGTAGCGATGCGTACCCGAATCGGTTCGCGAGACGATTTCTTTATTGGGGAACAGGCGCGCGGCGCGCTCTAACATCGGGGTGAGCGTGAGCGGCGTGTTCATCATCAGGCCTGGTTGCATTTTTCGTTCTCCTGAAACTCGGTAAAGAGATTCTTTAAACCGCTCGGCCCAAGAGGGCGCCGCGGCCGGGGGTGTTTTTAGAAAATTCGTTTTCGAGCACATTCTCCTGTGCGGCGATAGCGGCGTATCCGCAGCCGACCACGGCTACGAACATCAGCAGCACGTGGCTGTCGCCGATGTTCTTTTCGAAGATTCCGCCGGCGAGAATCGCGATGATCACGGCGATTCCGGCGTGCAGCACCCAGCGAAAGGGCGAAGCCGGTGGCGCCCGCATGAGCGCACGGGAAAAATCATATAACGGCTGGAGGAGCATCCACACCATGGCGAGCATCGCCGGAATTCCGAGCTCCGCTGCGTAGTGGATATAAATGTTGTGCAGGTGCTGATAGTATCCCTTGGGCAGCGGCAGCCTGGTTCCCGGCGGAAGGTAATTGAGATATTGCCAGGCGACCTGTTCGGGTCCGATGCCAAACACCGGGTGCGCTTTGATCATCTGATAGCCGATGAGGCGGCACATGCGGCGGTGCGCGTTCGAATCGAGATCGCCGTTCGGTTTGAAGGCGGAGATCAGGCGCGTGCCGATTTCGAAAGGATTGATAAGCAGAACGATCGCGGCGATGACGGGGATGGCGATGAGGGTCCAGCGTTTCCAGAACCAAAGCAGCCAGGCGGCGCCGGCGGCTGCGGCGAACCAGACGCTGCGCGTTTCGGCGGCGATGAGCGCGATGGAGAGCAACGCGCCGGCGGCGAGGAGCCATGCGGTCCAGCGTCCCGTGTTCGAAAACAACACCAGTGCGCCGACGACCAGCAGGACGATCATCATTTGTTCGCTGAACGTCATCCAGTGGGTGGTGAATCCGGTGATGCGGTCGGCGACGTAGGCCTGATAGAAATCCTGGTGCGCTTCGATGGCGTCTTCGTACTTGTTGTAGAACTGGTTGAGCGCCCAGGCCGCGGAAGCGGCGGCGGCGGCGGTCCAGGCGAGGGCGAGGGTGCGAAGCTGGGCGGCGCTGCGGAAGGTGCTCGCGACTAAGAACAATAGCGAATAGACGAAAAACTTGCGAATCTGCGGCCAGCCCTGCTCATAGTGGCCGTTGACGGCCAGCGACAGAAATGTCCCGGCGATGAACAGCACAAGGGGGAGCCAGATCGGCGGAATGCGCCAGCGCTGGCGCGTCGCGAGCATCGAGAGGATCGCCGCGGCGACCAGAATTTCCGAGGCCGCGATGGAGATGAGCGCGGAGACGGAGGCGGCTGCGGTCAGACACAACGGGAGATCGCGACGGAAATTCATGCCGACGCACTCATGATACTGTATTAGAACGCTCGGACGGCCGCTTGCTTACGCGCGCGGCTCCGCTGCGGGTTGATTCGGCATGCAGACGCAAACCTCCACCGCGATCGATTCCGAGTTTACGCGCGGGCTGGGGCTGTACGACTCGACCATGGTGGTGATCGGGTCGATGGTCGGCTCGGGGATTTTTATCGTCAGCGCGGAGATGGCGAGATATTTGGGCAGCGCGGGATGGCTGCTGGCGGCGTGGGTGGTCACCGGGTTCATGACGTTGACGGGCGCGCTGTCGTATGGCGAGCT
>JASHWA010000613.1 GCA_030044325.1 Bryobacteraceae bacterium | reverse complement strand
CGAGCGGCTGTAACCTGTGCCCGATGAACCATTCGCGCCGCACATTGCTCAAGAGAATTTCCAAGACGATAGCGGGCGCCGCACTTTTTCCAGCGGCCCGCGCGCTGGATTTCGGGCTGGCGATCGACAAGCTTAGTGGCGTTTCCGGCTGGACCAGGGCTCGCGAGTGCGCCTACCGGGCCGACGTGGTGGTTACGGTGTTCGGCGTCCCGATTTTCTCCCGCCGGGGAGTGGGGCGCGCCGTCGCCTCGGTTCGCGAACGCGTGTCGGACGATCAGACGGCGGTCGCGCTGTGGTTCGCGGGCGGCTCGGATCCCCAACGGGCGCACGGATTGCGATACGCCGGATCGACCCAGGAGATCGGTTTGAAGAATCGCGCGGAACTGACGGCCGCGGCGAGCTTCGGGTTCCTGACGGCGTCTTCCTCGGAGGAGACCATCGAGCAAGCGCGGCGCCGGGTGGCCGGGTTCGAGCACGAACAGCATTCCGTGGTGGTGGTGGAAGAAGAGCATCGCGCGGGCGGCGTGCGCCTGCGGCGGGCGCTGGTTCCCGCTCCCGAACTGCGGCCTTCCGGCTTCCGGCCGATGATTCGCGAGGTGCGCTCGATGTTCGCGTCGGCCCAGGCCTCCCGGCGCGATGTCGCGCTTCCGGCGCCGGGCGTTCCCGCGACCTTTTTATATTCGATGTTCGCCGCGGGACGATCTAGCGAGCGCAAATCGACGCACGAATACGTTCACGCCGGGAAACGTTATCAACTGGCCTACGAACGCGCGCCGGACCCGCATGCCGGCGCCGCCGTGTGGCGCATCAACGGCCGTATTCATGATGGTGAAACGCGCGGCGCCACCAGTTTCCGGATGTGGACCGAAGCAGGCTCGGATCTGCCGCTGCGCATCGAGTTTTCGCCGCGCTCCTACCTGCGCATTTCGCTCGAAGCCGATCCAGAAATGAACACCGCCGCCGATTCCGAGGAGGCCGCATGAGACCAACCAAGGTTCACCTGCTGTGGCGCGACCATTCCTCGCCGCGCCAATTTCGCAGCGCGGTGTCGCTGCACAGCCACACGCTGCATTCGCGCGAAAACCTGGCGTTTATTCCGCGCTACACGGCGGGCGTGCCGATTCTTTCGAGCGCGATCCGCGAGCGGCAGCAGCGCTATCGCGCGCGGCACGGCCGCGAATTCGATTTTTCACGCGCCTTCTGGCGCCCGCCGCTGGCGCCCCTGGAAGCGCTGCGCCTGGAGCGAAAACAAATCGAAGAACGCCTGGCGCTCGACCCGCTGGTCTCGCTCAGCGATCACGACGACATCCAGGCCGGCCTCGCGCTTGCGCTGGTCGAACCAAACCCGCCGGTTTCATTAGAGTGGACCGTGCCGTTCGGCCCGTCGTTTTTTCATATCGGAGTCCACAACCTTCCGCGCGAACAAGCCGGCACGATCGCGGCGAATCTCGCCGAGGTCACCGCGAATCCCACGCGCGGCGCGATCCGCGACGCCCTCGCCGCGCTCCACGCCTTCGATGAAACGCTGATGGTCTGGAATCACCCGGCGTGGGACGAAGCGCGGGTCGGACCGCTCGCGCATGCGCAGCTTTTGGGACAATTTCTCGAACGCTTCGGCGAATTTTTCCATGCCCTGGAGCTCAACGGACTGCGCCCGTGGAGCGAAAATCGCCGGGTCATCGCGATCGGCGAGCGCTCGGGCCATCCGCTGATCTCCGGGGGCGACCGGCACGGCCTCGAACCGAACGCCAATCTCAACCTGACCAACGCCGCCAATTTCAGCGAATTCGTGGAGGAAATCCGCTGCGACCGGCACAGCGACGTGCTGTTCATGCCGCAATACCGCGAGCCGCAGCGCCTGCGCATGATCGAAACCATGGTCGACATCCTGCGCGATTACCCCGAATTTCCCGAAGGCCGCCGCGGCTGGCGCGATCGCGTTTTCTATGAGCACGTCGAGGGCGTGCCGCAGCCGCTTTCCGAAATCTGGCCCGCCAATGCGGGCTGGCTGGTGGAAGCATTTCTCCAGGCGGTGCGGGCGAGCCGGCTTCCGCAGGTGCGCAGCGCATTGAAGCTCGCCCTGGCCGACGCCCACGAGGTCGCGCCGTGAATCCCGCCCCGCGCGTCGCCTTTCTCACCGATTCGTTCCACGAAGTGAACGGGGTGGCGCACACCAGCCGGCATTTCGACGCGTTTGCGCGCCGGCGCTCGCTGCCCTTCCTGAGCATTCACGCGGGGCCCCAGACGTGCCTCGCCGAGGATGGTCCGGTGTGGACGCTCGAGCTGAAGCGAAGCCCCGTCGGGTTCCCGCTGGAACACGACATGTCGTTCGATTTATGTTTTATGCGCCATCGCGGGCTGGTGGCGGAAAAATTAAAAAAATTCGGCGCGGAGCTGGTCCACATCACCGGCCCGAGCGACGTGGGGATGCTGGGCGCGTTGGTGGCGCACCAGCTTTCGCTTCCGCTGGTGGCGTCCTGGCACACCAATATTCACGAATTCGGCGCGCGCCGGCTCAACCAGTCCCTGTCCGCGCTGCCGCTGCGGGTTTCGCAATCGATCGCCTCGTTCGCCGAACAGCGCGTCATTCTCGCGCTGAGCGTGCGCTTCTATCAGTTCGCACGGGTGCTGCTCGCGCCCAATCTCGAACTGGTGAATCTGCTGCGCGCCAGGGCGAAGAAGCCGACGTTTCTGATGCAGCGCGGGGTCGATACGGTCCTGTTTTCGCCCGAAAAGCGGCGCCGCACCGGCGATGTGCTCACCATCGGCTTCGTCGGCCGCCTGTCGCCCGAAAAGAGCGTTCGCGTGCTGCGCGATGTGGCCGTGGCGCTCACCCAGGCGGGGATTTCGAAATTCCGGATCTCGGTGATCGGCGACGGCAACGAGCGCGGGTGGCTGGAACAGAACGTGCCCAACGTC